>CAJWZU010000003.1 GCA_913050115.1 uncultured Cellvibrionales bacterium | reverse complement strand
ATTCCCATATATTCTCTTACGAACATTTGTTTATGTTGACGTTGCCATAATAACTAGCATTACTGGTATGTATGTCCCCTGCCCGATGCGTTCTTCAACAAATAAAACTGCTCCTGCACCAGCGGGTAATGACAATGAGTAAAGAATTTTTAAGGGTAAGAACATAGCCAACATATTAGACAAGCGAACGGCAAACAGCATAAAAACAGACAGGTAGAAAGCTGGTTTTTTCCCAACAACCTGGTTAAAAAAGGCAACTAACAACCCCAAGCCCTCAACAACCCCCATAACCGCCCCTACAAATTGACCATCAAAACTCTAAAACTTTTACCAACAAAACACCAAGGCATAGCTTTTGCAAAACCAATGGCAATAAAAATCGAAAAAATAATACTGCACACTCTACATTCACGTTAAAAGCTCGAATACAAAACTAAGACTTAGGTAAACTGCGCAATCGAATCAAAAAAACAAGAGTAACTTCTCGTTAGCCTATGAACCATTGACTCAGAAGTCACAAACTCTCATTCACTCTATCCCGCAACTCTTTGCCGGGTTTAAAATGAGGAACATGTTTGCCGGGTAACTCAACGGATTCACCGGTCTTGGGATTGCGGCCCGTTCTGGGCGCGCGGTAATGGAGGGAAAAACTGCCGAAGCCGCGAATCTCTATACGATCGCCTTCGGCCAGCATGTCGGACATGCAGTCGATCACCATTTTTACTGCCAGTTCAACGTCTTTGACAGACAACTGATCTTGGCGTTCGGCGATGTATTCGATTAATTCTGACTTGGTCACAGTATTCCCTCTGCTACTTGAGGCCTTCGCACGAGCGATCTTTTACCCTCTAGCAGCGTTGAAAACCTACTCAATCGGTCATTTATCATTATAAACTCCCTCTTTCCGTGGGTTTTCGCCTCGCCAGAGGGAAAAATTCCTGCCCTTACAAAGGCCTCACCTAAGTAGTTTTATAAAAATGATATTGTAAAAATTATTATTTTTATAAAACAACTCAAAAAATAAAGTAAAGGGCAGCCAAGCTGCCCTTTACTTTCAAACAAGAAATTTCAACAATGAAATTTACTGCTTGTCTTGGCTTGCCATCTGAGCTTTGATCAGATCACCAATAGTTGCAGGCTGTGCAGCTTCGGTAGTCTTAGCAGAGTGATCTTTAACAGCGGCTTTCTCTTCGGCTACGTCTTTCGACTTAATAGACAGAGAGATAACGCGGTTTTTACGATCAACACTGATGATCTTAGCTTCAACGGTCTCGCCTTCTTTCAGGGCGTTACGCGCGTCTTCAACTTTGTCGCGGCTGATTTCTGAAGCTTTCAAAATCGCTTCAACATCGTCGGACAGAGTGATCACTGCAGACTTAGCTTCAACAGACTTAACGGTACCGGTAATTATGGTGCCCTTGTCGTTAGTGGCAACGTAGTCGGTGAACGGATCGGAATCCAACTGCTTGATACCGAGGGAGATACGCTCGCGCTCAGGATCAACAGCCAGAATAACAGTCTCTAGCTCGTCGCCTTTCTTGTACTTGCGTACGGCGTCTTCGCCAGTTTCCTGCCAAGAGATATCGGACAAGTGGACTAGGCCGTCGATGCCACCGTCCAAACCGATGAAGATACCGAAGTCAGTGATTGACTTGATCTTACCGGAAATCTTGTCGCCCTTAGCCGACAGACGACCGAATGCATCCCACGGATTTTCTTGACACTGCTTAATGCCCAGAGAAATACGACGACGCTCTTCGTCGATATCCAGAACCATCACTTCAACTTCGTCGCCAACATTGACAACTTTAGAGGGGTGGATGTTCTTGTTGGTCCAATCCATTTCAGAAACGTGAACCAAACCTTCAACGCCTTCTTCGATTTCAGCGAAGCAGCCGTAGTCAGTTAGGTTGGTAACAATCGCTTTAGTGCGAGTGTTTTCTGGGTAACGGTTGGTGATTGAAACCCATGGATCTTCACCCAGTTGCTTCAGACCCAGAGATACGCGATTGCGCTCACGATCAAACTTAAGCACCTTAACATCTATCTCGTCGCCAACATTAACGATCTCGCTTGGGTGCTTAATGCGCTTCCAAGCCATATCGGTGATGTGCAACAGGCCGTCGATACCGCCCAAGTCAACGAAAGCACCGTAGTCAGTGAGGTTTTTAACCACACCTTTAATAGCCATGCCTTCTTGCAAGCTTTCTAGCAGAGCTTCACGCTCGGCAGAATTGGCCTGCTCCATTACCGCGCGACGAGAAACAACAACGTTGTTGCGCTTCTGGTCCAGCTTAATAACTTTAAATTCCAGTTCTTTACCTTCGAGATGAGTCGTCTCGCGAACTGGGCGCACGTCTACCAAAGAACCCGGTAGGAAAGCGCGAATGGAGGCAACATCAACGGTGAAACCGCCTTTAACCTTACCATTGATAACACCCTTAACAACTTCGTCTGCTTCGTGAGCAGCTTCAAGCACGAGCCAAGCTTCAGCACGTTTGGCTTTTTCGCGAGACAATTTGGTCTCACCGAAGCCATCTTCAACAGATTCAAGAGCAACTTGAACTTCATCACCAATCTGTAGAGAAAGTTCACCATTGTCGTCAAGAAACTGCTCGGTAGGAATAACACCTTCAGATTTCAAGCCGGCGTGAACGGTTACCCAATCTTTATCCAGATCGATAACAACACCAGTTACGATGGTGCCTGGCACCATATCAACGGTTTTTAAACTCTCTTCAAATAGTTCTGCAAAGCTTTCGGTCATGGTTAATACCTATAAAGTGTAGGTAGACAAAAAATCATCTACCAGCCGCAACAGCCAGTTGCACGGGTTAATTGTTGTCAGTACTCAACTAGCGATGATTTTTCTCGTTAACAAAAGTCGTTAACGGTGTGTGATCGTCTGGCCGATAGTTGGCACAGCCAAAAACAAAAGGTTTTCGGCTAGCCGGTGATTTTACCACTTTAGATGAGCGAGCGTAAAGAGAGATAAGAAGAAGAAATTGGGCTAATACTGGCGTGCGCGAGCCTTTATGGCCAAAGAATCATCAACCCAGCCAAATGTAGACCACTTTTTACAACTGGGGCACAGCCAGTGCAGCTTATTGCCCGAAAAACCACAATTGCCACACCGATAAGAAACCCCTGCCGCCAACGCGCCATTGATCACCGCTATTGACTCCTGCATACCATCCCAAGAATCGGCATAGGCCACACCCGAGAGCATCTCGGCTAAAATAGACAAGCCCCCATGGGTCTTCAACTGCCACAGCAAAAAGTCTTGCGCCGCTGTGGCACCATCAACAATGGCTATATCACGCGCTAACGCCAGAACAAATGCCGCGCCGTGCCCAGTGTAAACATTGCCCTCTAGCAACTGCTCAATGTATCGTCTTATTTTTAGTGGCCGCCCTAAACCGACGTAGCATTCTATTAACGCATTACCTAATAGCGGCAGCACCGTGGCATCGGCAGCAATAAGCCGCTTAATCAGCTTGACGGCCTCAGCAAAACGGCGCTGGCGGATATCAAACTCAACCAACAACCAATTACTGCGCAAGCCCAGCTTATCGTAACTTGCTGCCTCAATGAGCAAAGCGTGACATAAGCGCCAATCACCTTTGGCTCGGGCCAACGTGGCCAACTCGCAACAGTAATGTGATTTAAGCGGACGTACACCAACACCGAACACCGTCTTTGCTGTTATACGCCCTGCAACATCAATCGCTTTACGCCACTCGCCCTCATACTGGTATATATCAAGCAACACAAGTAGACAGCGCTCCTTTAATGCTATGGATGCCTCTGCCTGTAGTGGTAACAATATGGCTTCCGCTCGATCGTACAAACCCGCCGCTACATAATTGAGCGCCAACTCTAACTGCACATACTGACGCTGCTTTAAGTCGAGGCCAGAAACAGCCAGTAACTGCTGATGCACCGCAATCGCTTGAGCCACTTCACCCTTGCGTCTCAGTAAGGCGCCCAAGGCCAAGTGAGTTGCCATAGTTTCAGGCGTTACATCCAACGCCTCAACCAGAGTGGCGACCGCCTCATCGGAGCGATCGGACAACAACTGATTAAGCCCGCCAAGACAGCGCTGATCGAATGTTTGCTGTGGCGGCGGCGAGTTTTTTATTTTTTTCGAGTGGCGCCCCAATACAAAACCCGCCGCTATTGCGAGCATTAGTATCAGCAGTATTACCCCGTCGACGGGCACTACGTTAGACCAGACTCAAGTGACGCCAAACGCTGCGATACCTGGACCAACACCTCAGCCAATACCGCATCGATAGGCATTGTGCTGCTGTCTATTTGCAGGGCGTCTGTAGCTGGCACCAGTGGTGACGCTGCGCGACTGCGGTCACGCGCATCACGATCTTCGATATCCGCCAAAATCACAGCCATGTTGGGTGATTCACCCTTGCCCTGCACCTGTCTCTCTTGCAGCTGCAAGAAACGGCGCTTGGCACGCTCTTCACTCGACGCGGTAAGAAACACCTTAACCTCAGCCTCAGGAAAAACCACTGTGCCCATATCTCGACCATCCGCCACCAAGCCCGGCGACTCAACAAAAGCCCGCTGACGCTGCAACAATGCAGCTCGCACCAAAGGCATTGCCGCGACTTGTGAGGCCAACATTCCGACCTCTTCGCGGCGTATCTCAGCACTAACATCGGCGCCCTGCAAAATAACACTTTGTTCCTGCGCCGACACGTTGAAAACAACAGCCAGTTCGCGCGCTACAGCAGCCACTGCAGACTCATCGCCGAGAGACACACCTGCGCGCGTAATCGCCAAAGCTGTCAGCCGATAAAGCGCGCCACTATCGAGCAGATGATAGCCAAGCTTGGCCGCCAGCAACTGGCATAAAGTCCCCTTACCTGATCCACTCGGACCATCTACAGTGATAATCACAAAGCAACTCCTGTTTTAACCATGACGAGACCGCACCCTTGAAAAATAAAAGTACCGAGAACAACATCAGCAGTGGTTATCATTTAACCATTTCTGCCTGTGCTATTTCGGTGATAATTTGCTGGCACTTGGCCACAGGATCTTGCGCCTGTGTAATCGGCCGACCAATAACAAGATAACTACTGCCCAACGCAACCGCATCTGCAGGTGTGACGATGCGGCGCTGATCATCACCGGCACTGCCGGCCGGGCGTATACCCGGTGTTATTAAGGCAAAGTCGGACCCCAGCGCCGCCCGCAACATTGATACCTCTTGCGCCGAGCAAACCACACCGTCCAACCCTGCCTGAGAGGTTAATCTTGCCAGGTTGAGCACTTGCTGCTGAGGCTCAACATCCAAGCCCACTGCCGCCAGATCCTGCCGCTCCATACTGGTAAGTACCGTTACAGCAATCAGTAGCGGCGCCGAACCTTGAACTTTATCCAGCTGCTCGCGTGCAGCCAGCATCATGCGCTCGCCGCCACAGGCATGCACGTTTACCATCCACACTCCCAAACTAGCGGCAGCCTTAACAGCTTTGGCCGTAGTATTGGGAATGTCGTGAAATTTTAAATCTAAAAAAACGTCAAAACCCAAGTTCATCAGTGCATCAACAACCTGGGGTCCGGCAGCGGTAAACAACTCTTTGCCCACTTTTAACCGGCACAAACTAGGATCCAAGCGCTGCGCCATCGCCACGCAACTAGCGGCATTATCATAATCCATTGCCACCACTATGCGGGGGCCAGCAACCTTAACCATATTCAAAGCCATTAACCTTTTACCTCAGCAGTTAACATTTGTCGCACATAAAAAAATGCCCGAATCACAGATTCAGGCATTTTAACGAATTGTTACCAGAGTTGCCCCTAGATACTATAAAGTTTACTCAAGCACAATTCGCTCTTTGTTTTTGGCCAGTAAACTTTCACCGATACCTTTTACCTCAATTAATTGTTCAGCCGATGCAAACTCACCATTGGCATTACGCCAAGCTACTATTGCCTGAGCTTTTTTTAAACCCACGCCATGGAGCGAATCTGCCAACAACTGTGCATCAGCGTGATTAATATCAACTTGAGCATCGCTCGCCCAAACCGGCGAAAAAAGCACACAAGCCAAAACAACAATCGATAATAATTTATTCATAGTAAACATCCTTGTTGTTAATATTGAAACAGAGCCAAAACCTGACTCACAACAAGGATAGCCAACAATGAATTACTTCTGTGTGGGATATAACTGAAATTCGTGTCAGCTATATCTCACAAAGCAATGTTTACTTGAGCAGTGTCTTCAGATCTGCAGCACCCCAATGCGGGAAATGCTTGCGAACCAAGGCATTCAGCTCTAGCTCGAACTCACTAACGGCGGCACTAGGTGCAATGACAGCATCGTCTAACGCTGAAGTCACCATGCCTGCAGCAACCGTGACATTCGTTAACCGATCAATAACAATAAATGCACCGGTGGCACGATTAGTTGCATAAGCATCGATGACAACAGATTGCTCTAAAACAACATCAGCCAAGGCGATATCATTGAATTGCAGTGAATCAACCGCTTTTTGCTCCTGAGTATTTACATCAATCTGGTAATTAATGGCGTCTAATTTACCGGTAACCAACTTGCTGGCAAATTTAAACAGGTACTGATTGCCCGGCTTGGCATCGACTTCCGACATCCACACCAAGTGCGCCTGCAAATGATTAGCTTGCGCAACACCGCTACTGGCCTGCACCAGCATATCGCCACGGCTAATATCAATTTCATCCTCCAGCGTTAATGTTATAGCTTGGCCGACAAACGCCCTTGGTAAATCGCCATCATAAGTAACAATAGATTTAACTTTTGATGATTTACCAGACGGCAGCGCCATCACTTCGTCGCCCACAGCAACAACACCCGAGGCTACACTACCGCAAAAACCCCGAAAATCGAGATTAGGACGATTGACATATTGCACTGACATGCGGAAATCATCGACGTTCTTGTCGCCGGTAATGTGTACCGACTCCAAGATCTCCATCAATGTTTGACCGCTGTACCAATCGGCACGTTCACTGCGATTAACCACATTATCGCCGTCGAGCGCGGACATAGGAACATAGTGAATATCACTATCATTCATACCGAGTTTGGCGGAAAACTCTCGGTAATCAGCTTTGATCTGATCAAAGGCAGATTCGTCAAAGTCGAGTAGATCCATCTTATTGACAGCAACCACGACATGCTTAATACCCAACAGTGACGCGATATAGGTGTGGCGGCGTGTCTGCGTAACAACACCGTAGCGAGCGTCGATAAGAATAATGGCCAAATCGCAAGTAGATGCACCAGTAGCCATGTTGCGAGTGTACTGCTCGTGACCTGGGGTGTCGGCAATAATGAATTTACGCTTAGTCGTAGAGAAATAGCGGTAAGCAACATCAATAGTGATGCCCTGCTCACGCTCGGCCTGCAAGCCGTCGACCAGCAGCGCTAGATCGACCTTCTCACCCGTGGTACCGTGCTTGGCCGATGCAGACTTAACCGCTTCTAACTGATCTTCATAGATCATTTTAGAGTCGTGCAACAGGCGACCAATAAGCGTACTTTTGCCATCATCGACACTGCCACAGGTCAAAAAGCGCATCAGCTCTTTTTGTTCATGCTGCTTTAAATAGGCATCGATATCTTCGGCGATCAGTTCGGATTGATGTGACATTAAAAGTACCCTTCTTGCTTTTTCTTTTCCATGGAACCGGAGCTATCACTGTCGATAACTCGCCCTTGACGCTCTGAAGTTGTGGCCAACAGCATTTCCTGAATAATTTCTGGCAACGTAGTCGCTTCGGATTCAACTGCACCGGTCAACGGATAGCAACCCAGCGTGCGAAAGCGAACCATTTTTTCTTCCACTTTCTCACCGGGTTCAATCGGCATACGATCGTCATCAACCATAATTTGTACACCGTCGCGCTCAACTACTGGGCGCTTGGCAGCAAAATAGAGCGGCACAATAGGAATACCCTCTAAATGGATATACTGCCAGATGTCCAATTCGGTCCAGTTTGACAAGGGAAATACACGAATGCTCTCGCCCTTATCGACCCGACCATTGTAGATGTTCCACAACTCTGGACGCTGATTCTTAGGATCCCAGCGGTGGTTTTTATCACGGAATGAATAGACACGCTCTTTTGCACGTGACTTTTCTTCATCGCGACGAGCCCCGCCAAAGGCTGCATCGAAGCCATGCTTATTTAATGCTTGTTTAAGACCTTCGGTTTTCATCACGTCGGTGTGTTTAGCGCTGCCGTGAGTGAAAGGCCCGATACCCATATCGATGCCATCTTGGTTGGTGTGAACAATCAGGTCCAGACCCAGATCAGCCACATGTTTGTCGCGAAATTCGATCATTTCGCGAAACTTCCACGTGGTATCGACATGCAGTAGCGGAAAAGGCAGCTTACCGGGATAAAAAGCCTTCATCGCCAAGTGCAACATCACGGCGGAGTCTTTACCAACAGAATAAAGCATTACGGGGTTATCAAACTCAGCAGCAACCTCGCGGATAATATGAATACTTTCCGCTTCCAGCTGCTTGAGATGCGTCATATTGTATTGACTGGACATGAGTGGCAGGTACCTAAATCAAGGGTAATGTTATTGGGCTAATCTCGCTATACGCCAATTCATTGGGTAAAGCGAAGACACTGTAACAATAATGACGGCCCGTGTTAAAACGGCCGTCATTATATGAGAAAAAAGTGACTATCTCTATGGCTGCATGCTTATAAGCTTATAGCTTGGTTTCGGAGGAAGATTTTGCCGCAGCCATAACCTGAGTAAACTCGTCTCGCGCCTCTTTAGCACGACTAAATACACCCAATAGCGCTTCTCCATCACTAGACTCAATGGCCTCGCGCAAGCGCGCTAAATTATCCGTAAATAAGTCCAACGATTTCAGCACGCTATTTTTGTTGGCCAGCATAATGTCATGCCACATACGCGGGTCACTTGATGCAATGCGGGTAAAATCACGAAAACCACCCGCCGCATAACGAAAGATATTTTCATTTTCAGCATCGTGTGCCAGCGTATCAACCAGCGAGTAAGCAATGGCATGAGGCAAATGACTAGTGGCTGCTAACACATCATCGTGTTCAGCGACTGACATCATCAATACCTCAGCACCAGCGGCCTGCCACATAGCCGCAACGAGCTGCAAGTGCTTGCCAGCGGTTTGTTCTAGCGGCGTTAAGATTACCCGATGACAAACATATAAATCGGGGTTAGCGGCGGTGACACCGCTACGTTCGGAGCCTGCAATAGGATGACCCAACACTAAATTAGCGGGTACTTCGGCCCAAACCTTCTCCGCCGCTACCAGCACACTCCCTTTGACACTGGCCGCATCAGTCACCGTGACATCACTACGAACCAAATCTTTAACCTGCTGCAATACCGCAGGCACAGAGAGTGTGGGCACAGAGATAAGCACCACATCGCCCGCACACAAAACTGACGCGATATCGGTGAGCGATGTGTAAGCACGATCAACCACACCCAGCGCTACCGCTTGGTGACACGTTGGAGCATCGAGAGCAACGCCAATCACCTCGCGGCAGGCTCCGGCTTTTTTAAGAGCTGTAGCCAGGCTGCCGCCTATGAGGCCAACACCAACGACAACTAAACGATTAATCAATATCGACATAGGCTTAGAGCACAGCCCTAGGATAGGATCCCAACACCTTCAGCGATGACGCACTGGCACCTATCTCGGCTAATACCGCAGCTACAGATTCTTCTTCGGCGTGGCCATTAAAGTCGATAAAGAAAACGTAATTCCAAGTTCCTGAGGTCGACGGGCGAGTCTCTACTCTTGTCAAATCGATGCCGCTGCGATGGAAAGGTTCCAACAACTCGTGTAAAGCACCCGGCTGATTGCGCATTGCCACTACAATCGAGGTTTTATCATCGCCACTAGTGGAAACCTCTTGCGTGCCGATAATCAAGAAGCGCGTAGAATTGTCGGGCTGATCCTCAATACGGTCCGCCAACACCTCCAAATCATACAGCTCTGAAGCCATACAGCCAGCAATCGCCGCCGCATTCCACTCACCTTTAATGCGCTTGGCCGCCTCGGCATTACTGCTAACCGCAATACGCTCGGCGTTGGGATAGTGCGAATCCAACCATTTGCGACACTGCGCTAGCGATTGGGCGTGGGAATAAATACGGCTAATACTGTCGGTTTTTGTAACTTTTGAAACCAACAGGTTTTGATGAATGCGCAGCTCAACCTCGCCGCATATTTTTATGTTGGACTCCATAAAATTGTCGAGCGTATGAGTAACCACACCCTCGGTGGAGTTTTCAACCGGCACCACTCCGTAGTTTACCGCGCCCGCCTCAACCTCACGAAACACCTCATCGATGGCCGACATGGGCAAGCTCACGGCCGAGTGACCAAAATGCTTTAAAGCCGCCTGCTGAGTAAAGGTCCCCTCGGGACCTAAAAAAGCCACCTTAACGGGCTGCTCTAACGCCAAACAGGCCGACATAATTTCACGAAACAGGCGCGCCATCTCTTCGTCATCAAGCGGGCCTTTGTTGCGTTCCATGGCTTTGCGCAATACCTGCGCCTCGCGCTCGGGGCGATAATAAAGAACCGGTTCATCACCCTCGCTGATATGCGCTTTTTTAATCTCGGCTACTGCCTGAGCGCACTGAGCGCGCTCAGAGATTAGCTGGGCGATATTGGCATCGACCGCATCAATGCGGTCGCGAAGCTCTAGTAATGGCTGCTTTTCAGCGGCTTTTATATCTTTACTCATAACTACTCTTACTCAGCCACATCACTATCGGTGCCAGTTTCAGCACTCTTTTCAGCGCCGCTATCAACAGCGCTTTCGTTAGCACCCTCAGCGTCAACGTCGTTATCTGAAGCGCCACTATTGACGGTTTCTTCGATCCGCTCCAGGCCGATAAGGAGTTCGCCGCCCTTCACCTTGATAAGTCGCACACCCTGAGTGTTACGACTCAGCACAGAAACCTCATCGACACGAGTGCGCACCATAGTGCCCTGATCCGAGATCAACATAATCTCCTCACCATCAAACACCTGCACAGCACCCACTAGAGCACCATTACGTGCGGAGGTTTGCATGGCAATAACACCCTGACCGCCGCGCCCCTTAGCCGGGAACTCAGTGACATCGGTGCGTTTGCCAAAGCCATTCTCACTCACCGTAAGTACACAACCTGACTCTTGCGGAATAACCATGGAGATAACACTCTGCCCCTCGGCCAAACGAATACCGCGCACACCACGAGAAGTACGGCCCATAGCGCGCACTGCAGACTCACTAAAGCGAGCGGCCTTGCCACTAGAGGCAAACAAAATCACATCGCTGGCACCATCGGTAATGGCCGTATGCACCAGACGATCGCCTTCATCGAGGTCGATCGCACGCAAACCAACACTGCGCTGACGAGCAAACTGCGACAACACTGTCTTTTTCACAGTACCGTTGGCCGTGGCCATAAAGATGTAATGTTCGTCGTCGTATTCTTTCACTGGCAGAATCGAGGTAATACGCTCGCCCTCTTCCAGTGGCAGTAAGTTTACTACTGGGCGACCACGCGCCTGACGACCGGCCACCGGAATCTGATAAACCTTCAACCAGTAAACTTTACCGGCATTGGTAAAGCAGAGAATGGTATCGTGGGTATTGGCGATCAGCAGGTGCTCAACAAAATCTTCATCTTTAACCGCCGTCGCCGACTTGCCCATACCACCACGGCGTTGAGCTTGGTAATCCTCTAGCGGCTGACTTTTGGCATAGCCACCGTGCGAAATAGTGACCACCCGATCTTCTTCGGTAATCAGATCTTCAACCGTTAGGTCGTGGGTCGAAGCGGTAATTTCGGTGCGACGCTCATCGCCGTAATCCGCTACCACCTGTTCCAACTCTTCACGAATAATTTCCATTAAACGCTCAGGATTGGCGAGAATATACAGATACTCAGCAATCAGCTCGAGCTTCTCACCGTATTCGGTCATCAACTTGCTGTGTTCCATACCCGTCAAGCGGTGCAGGCGCAACTCCAAGATCGCTTGAGCCTGAGCGGGAGAAAGGTAATATTTGCTGTCGACCACACCAAAATTAACCGGCAGATTCTCAGGGCGGCAAGCGTCATCACCAGCGCGCTCAAGAAAATGCTGCACCTCACCGATACCCCAACCCTTGGCCATCAATGACTCTTTAGCATCAGCAGGCGAGGCGGAGCTTTTAATCATTTCTATGACAGTATCGATGTTGGCAATTGCCACCACTAAACCTTCCAGAATATGACCGCGCTCACGCGCTTTACGCAACAAGTAAACCGTTCGACGTGTAACCACTTCGCGGCGATGCAGCACGAAGTGCTCTAGCATCTCTTTCAAGTTCAACTGTTTGGGCTGACCATCGACCAGGGCCACCACATTGATGCCAAACACACCTTGCATCTGGGTCTGAGCATAGAGGTTATTTAACACAACCTCTCCCACCTCGCCGCGCTTTAGCTCAATAACCACGCGCACGTCCTTGGTGGACTCATCGCGCAGTTCACTAATGCCCTCGATCTTTTTGTCCTTTACCAGTTCGGCGATCTTTTCAATCAAACGCGCCTTGTTTAGCTGATAAGGCAGCTCAGTGATAATAATGGTTTCTTTGTTGGCCTTATCATTGCGCTCAATATTCGCTCTAGCGCGAACATAAATACGACCACGCCCAGTGCGATAAGCCTGAATAATGCCCGCGCGACCATTGATAATAGCGGCTGTAGGGAAATCTGGGCCTGGAATAAATTCCATCAACTCATCAATGGTGATATCGGCATTATCAATCAGCGCCAAGCAACCCCGAACAACCTCTCCGAGGTTGTGCGGGGGAATGTTAGTGGCCATACCCACGGCAATACCGGAGGAGCCATTAATCAACAAATTGGGAAGGCGAGCGGGAAGAACCGCCGGAATGTGCTCGGTACCGTCGTAGTTAGGAACGAAGTCGACAGTCTCTTTATCGAGATCTGCTAGCAAATCATGAGCGATTTTGGCCATTCGAATTTCGGTATAACGCATTGCAGCCGCGCGATCGCCATCGACCGAACCGAAGTTACCCTGTCCATCAACCAGCGTGTAGCGCAGCGAAAAAGGCTGCGCCATACGTACAATGGTGTCGTAAACTGCAGTATCTCCGTGCGGGTGGTACTTACCGATAACATCACCAACAACACGAGCCGACTTTTTATAAGGCTTATTCCAGTCGTTGTTAAGTTCACTCATAGCAAACAGCACACGTCTGTGCACGGGTTTAAGACCGTCGCGCACATCTGGCAAGGCGCGCCCTACAATTACGCTCATAGCGTAATCAAGGTAGGACTGCTTAAGCTCGTCCTCAATGTTGATGGGTAATATTTCTTTCGCTAATTCGCCCATAAGACTACGACTTTCCTTATTATCGTGACCCGATAAGAACAGCCCGTTTAAGCTGCTGCGGGTAAGTATGCAAATTCTGCGCTCAACCTTTTTGGAGGCGCCCAAATTCAGCGATCCTACGTCTATATAATTTTAGACGTGGAAGAACCCGAAATACTACCACAAGATGAGTGCCATAGGCAGCCGACACTGCTCTTATGGCTACGCAAGCGGTATACTCACAAACAGCCACTGTCACCTTAATAAAGCGCACAAAAAACCCACAACAAGACCGTTATTTGTGCGCACAGCCACCAGCGTTACGCGGAACTGATAAAATGAGCACAACTCAAAACATTGACACATTAATTCATGCCCGCTGGATTGCACCGGTTATCCCTAAAAATCGATTATTTGAACACTGCTCACTCGCCATTAATAACGGCAAAATCATAGCGTTATTGCCTAGAGCACAAGCCGAAAAACAGTATTCAGCGACTGACACCGTTGTGCTGAATGAACATCTTCTTATACCTGGGCTCATTAACAGCCACAATCATGCGGCTATGACTTTGCTGCGCGGCTATGCCGACGACCAGCCCTTAAAAACTTGGTTAGAAGAGCACATCTGGCCGGCCGAAAAACAGTGGGTTGCAGAAGAATTTGTTAAAGATGGTACCGAACTTGCGATTGCCGAGATGATTAAAAGCGGCACCACCTGCTTTTCTGACATGTATTTTTTTCCCGAGCAGGCCGCCAGCGTAGCGCAAAGTGCCGGTATTCGAGCTCAAATCACCTTTCCCATATTGGACTTCCCCACCAACTGGGCGGTAGATGCAGACGATTACATTAACAAAGGTCTCGCCCTGCACGACCAATTTCGAGCATCTGACACAATTCGCATTGGCTTTGGGCCCCATGCACCTTACACCGTATCTGATGAACCGTTAAAACGTATCGCCACCCTAGCCAACGAACTGGGTGCACCGATCCAAATTCATTTACACGAAACTGCCTTTGAAGTTGAACAATCGCTACAGCAACATGGTATGCGCCCTACTGAGCGCCTGCAAAAACTGGGCTTAATGTCTCGCTTAACGCAATGCGTGCACATGACTCAAATCGATGAAACTGATATAGCCATTTTAAAAAATAGCGGGGCCCATGTGGTGCACTGCCCAGAATCCAATCTCAAGCTTGCCAGTGGATTTTGCCCCGTCGACAAATTGCATAAAGCGGGCATCAATACCGCCCTTGGTACCGACGGCGCCGCCAGTAACAACGACCTCGACCTCATTCAAGAAATGCGCACAGCCGCCCTGCTCGCTAAAGGCGTGGCCGCAGACGCCAGCGCCTGCAGCGCTCACCAAGCGTTGCAAATGGCGACTATCAACGGTGCCTGCGCACTGGGCATAGATGACATCACCGGCAGCCTTGAGATCGGTAAAAGCGCCGACATTAGCGCCATTGATTTTTCCGGTATCAGCAGCCTTCCGATCTATGATCCAGTATCACAACTGGTATATAGCGGCAACGGTCAGCAAGTTAGCCACGTATGGTGTAATGGGAAATTATTACTGCAGGACGGCGAACTGCAAACACTTAATCAACACGACATTAAAATTAAGGCTCTAAATTGGGGCCAGCGTATTGGCCGCGAACAGTAAATGAGAGGAAAGTATGAGCAACGAAAAAGACTATCAAGGTGCCAATGTCGACGCGGCCGAGGTTGCTAAATTTGAAGCACTCGCCAGCCGCTGGTGGGATAAAAATAGCGAATTTAAGCCGCTGCATGACATCAATCCGATTCGCGCTAACTATATTGATAGCCGCGCCCCAGTCGCCGAGAGAAAAATATTAGACGTTGGTTGTGGCGGCGGTATTTTAAGCGAATCTCTCGCTCAGCGCGGTGCTGAGATGTGCGGTATCGATATGGGTGAGGCGCCTTTAAAAGTGGCGCGCCTGCACGCTCTAGAATCGGGCGTCAACATTAACTACCGCCGTATACCGGTGGAAGACCTCGCCCAGGAGGAAGCCGAACAGTACGATACGGTAACCTGTATGGAAATGCTCGAGCATGTGCCCGATCCAGCCTCAATCGTCAGGGCCTGTGCAGCACTGGTTAAGCCCGGTGGCCAGCTATTTTTTTCCACCATTAACCGCAACCCCAAGGCCTATGTCTTTGCGATTATAGGCGCGGAATATTTATTAAAAATGCTGCCTAAAGGCACCCATGAATACGCCAAATTCATTCGCCCCGCTGAACTCAGCCAGTGGTTACGCGAAGCCAATCTAGACCTACAAGAAATCAGCGGCATGACATACAACCTGCTGACTAAGAAGTACAAAATTGACGACACCGATGTCAGTGTCAACTACCTTGTACACGCCAGTAAACCCAAATAAAAGGCCACACGCCATGGTAGACAAATTTCGCGCAGTGTTGTTCGATTTGGATGGCACACTAATAGACTCTGCGCCTGATTTCATTCCCGCTGTTAATCAGTTGCGCCAAGAGCATCATCTGCCGCCACTGGCTAGTGACTGCATTCGAGCCACGGTATCAAACGGCGCGCGAGCATTGGTAAGTCTGGCGCTGAACACAAATGAGAGTGATCACGGCTTTGAAGCTCAGCGGTTGCGCCTGTTAGAGCTTTATCGTCAACACTTGGGCGAACACAGCCAGCTATTCCCAGGTATTCAAATTCTGTTGACTCAGCTGCAAGAAAAAAATATTCCCTGGGGAATTGCCACCAATAAACCGGAAGAATTCACCACGCCATTGCTAAAAAGATTGAACATAACACCCGCGGCAGCCTGTGTGATTTGCCCTGACCATGTTAGTGAGCGAAAGCCACACCCTGAGTCAATTTTTTTAGGGGCCAAAATATTAGGCTGTAACGCCACCGAAATCGTTTACATAGGCGACCATAAGCGCGACATAGATTGCGGCAATCGCGCCGGTGCCACCACCATAGCTGCACTTTACGGTTACATTGAGAGCGCTAACAAACCCTGCGACTGGCGAGCCAATTACAATGTCATAAGCGCCAACGAAATTTGGCCACTCATTGAAAGTAAACTTTAGCTTTTATCAGCTATATTAAACATATCAAAGATAAGCGACGGACCACCATGACCCATTCAGCTCGAGACTACCTTGCCCCCTCAGACATTCTTAATGGGCGGGTGATTGCTATCACCGGTGCTGGTGATGGCATTGGCCGCACGGCAGCTAAAACCTTTGCAGCTTTTGGTGCCACTGTTATTTTAATTGGCCGCACCACACAAAAGCTCGAGCAGGTCTACGACGAAATTGAAACCGCTGGTCATCCTAAAGCCGCTATATACCCGATGAATCTTGAGGGCGCGATCAGTAAAGATTACATCGATATGTGCAACGCCATCGATGACGAGTTCGGTCGCCTTGACGGCTTACTCCATAATGCCAGCGAATTAGGCGAGCGCACTCCTATTAGTAATTATAGCGACGACAGCTGGACGCGCGTTATGCAAGTTAATGTCCACGCGCCCTTTTTGATGACTCAAGCATTGCTGCCATTAATGCAACGCGCCGATAGCGCTTCAATTATTTTTACCGGATCCAGCGTCGGATTTTCTGGCCGTGCTTATTGGGGCGCTTACGCGGCATCAAAGGCCGCCACAGAAAACCTAATGCAAACACTGGCAGACGAGCTGGGCGAGACCACCACTGTACGCTGCAACAGCATCAACCCCGGCGCCACCCGGACTAATATGCGGGCCAGTGCCTACCCCGCCGAAAACCCCGCCGATGTCTCTGCACCTGAAACCTTAATGCCAACCTACCTGTATTTAATGGGTGATGACTCCAAGCAAAGTAATGGCCAGCAGTTTGACGCCCAAAGTAAATAGTCGCTGTGGTTGAACCTGAAATAAGCATAAAAAAGGCGAACGATGTGTTAGCCTTTTTTATGCTTATACACTTAATATTATCACTGCGCTGCATCCCTGGGGACCAAAGAGTAATCTACCTGCATCCAATCAGAGTATGCACTTGAGAACAGCCCCGAGCGCGCTAATTGTATGACATAAGCGCCGTGCACGCAGCGGTCAGGTTTGCCGTAAATCATAATCGGCAAACCCTCAGTATCGCCATTAATGCGTAAAAATTTTAATGCTACGCTAAAAATTCAAATAGATAGCGCCATCAAACGGGTCAATATCCTATTCTTCTTCGTCGCACATCAATAAAAACAGCCTATCGTTAATACCGACATATAGCCTTATCGACATTATTTTTCTAACACGTGTCAAACACACTTTAATTAGTCTGGACTCAGCCTACTATATAGTCGGTTATTGGTATTACTGGTCAATAATGAAATGCCTAGTGCTTATTAACTTGAAAATCTGCTATGTCGAAATGGACCGGTACGTGAGCCTTTGAGACATAAATCATATGCAGTGTTATACCCACCTTTGGCATAATTATTACTGCTAAGGAAACCGCCAAATCGAGAATAAGCACTGCCCGCTAAGCAGCGACAAACAGCATGGCAACAAGCTGATCGGAGCAAAAAACACGAATCCATCGGCCACTATGAAGGGCATAAATGCCTTAAAGTGCTAACATTGGAGAGTTTTTAAGCTCTGGCGAACACAATGCTGTGACACTTAATAGATAGCTTGCAGGTGAAGAGAACCTTAACAACAACGACTTTTACCGGTTAACTACTAGCTAATCCTGAACGCCAATACCGGGGCTTTAACGGACAGTAGGGATGAAATCAAACGAAGAGAAAAGGTAACATGTACGAGACAACAATAAACAAACCAGCCTGCCCAGCCTTGCGATGAGCAGCACCAATGACGGAGCCCGGAGTTAAAGCTCGGACAACACCTGTTTAACAGCCATGAACTCTTGCTCTACCTCATCAAGAGTAGATTCAATTCCCGCCAACTGCCCTTTGTGGGCGCTATTTTCAATCACCATACACAGTTCCGCCAAAGGCGCAGCACCAATATTACTACTACTGCCCTTAAAGCTATGGGCGGTGATGCGCACCGTTTCGGCATCCTGCTCATTAAGAGCTTCACGCAATGCCTTAATACGAATTGCCGCATCAATTAAATAGGTGTCGATTAGTACTGGAAACTCATCTTCCATTACATCTTTTAACATGGCCAAAATGTCACCATCCAGGCGCTGTTTAGTGCTCATTTACGTCTCCAACTGTGCTTATTATTATCATTCAATTAACTGTCATTTTCCCACTCAAACAGCGCTTTCACCTCGTTGCCATTACCTAGATATTCCAAGCTCTGACACATACCGCGCAACAGCGGGATTCCTCTGCCGCAATAGCCCTGCATTTTAAGCTCACAAGACTGTATTAATTGATGATCAAAACCCTTACCACTGTCGGTGACCGTCAACATCAGTGAGCCACCATTATCACCAGTTTTATGGTCCAGACCAAACCGTACAAAACCCTGATCAATTTTCTCGAGCCGCTCTTGGCGCAAACTGTAATACTGGCCAAAACCATCTGCAGTTTTCTTCAAACAGGAATCCAACCCCAACACTCCGTGTTCAAGCGCATTATTATAAAGTTCAGACAAAATGGTATAAAGCTCACCGCTATGACTGCTCAAACCCGGTACCTCAACCAAAATATTCAGCAACAGCGGCAGCGGATCAAAGAAACGAAAACTGGCCGGTTTCACTTCAAACTGCAGACTCCACTCCATTAGGCCGGTGCCGCGACTAGCGTTGAAATCGACAGACTTGGAAAGAATATTTTCCGGTAACTCCATACGGATTTCAATCAGCGAGAGATCGTCATCTTTCTCACCTTCACCGATAAACGCCTGTACTTTGCCCAAAACATCCTGAAAAAGCGCTTCTGGTTTAACGCAGTCTTTAAAGACTTGCACAAGGCGCTCCTCACCAAACATATCGCCATCAACACTGCGCGCCTCATGAATGCCATCTGACCACATATAAAAGCGGTCATCGCACGCCAACTCAAAGTTGAGGCAGTCATCCTTAAAACTTTTGCTGTCCAGTACCCCCAGAGGCAAATGGGTAGAGCGCACCGATTCAACCTCACCGCTAGCAGCACGGTAGAGAAAGCACTCCGGCAGGCCGCCATTCCATACCTTCATGGTGCCCTTATGAAAATTCATATCAATAATAGTAGCGCAGCAAAAAACTCCGACAGGCAGTATTGTTTT
Source organism: uncultured Cellvibrionales bacterium (assembly GCA_913050115.1). Lineage (GTDB taxonomy): Bacteria > Pseudomonadota > Gammaproteobacteria > Pseudomonadales > Cellvibrionaceae > UBA1124. The sequence continues at coordinate 72,628 of CAJWZU010000003.1, read as the reverse complement.
AAGTTTGTTATTAATCTCGCGCAAAATGTCTGTCATCGCGAAGCCCTTGTGGGCCATGCCATAAAAAGTACTCGCCAAGGGCATAGCGCCGATCGCGGCGGGCAGACCGTGTCCGGTAAAATCACCCAGTAACACCATCATACTGCCGGATGGGCGCATAGCCGCCAATAGTACATCGCCGTTGAATACGGCCAGAGGTGAAAGAAAATATTTAACGTTGCTAGCGTCTAAGCAGCCACTATGGGCGATATTATCGAACACCTGCTTAGCGACAGTCTGTTCCTGCAGTAGATGATCGTTGTGCAATATGATCTGATCGCGCTGCTTCAGCATAGTGCCATGCATTGCACGCATTCGATTAAAAGCTTTAATCTTGGCCTGCAAGATAACCCGATTGTAGGGTTTTGAGAGAAAGTCGTCGCCACCTGCATCTAAACACTGCACTAAAGATTCGGTATCGGTCAGTGAGGTAAGAAAAATAATGGGTACAAGCTGTTCGCCAGCCAGCGCTTTAATTTGCCGAGCGGCACCAAAGCCGTCGAGCTTGGGCATGAGCGCATCGAGCAAGACGATATCAGGGGATTCTTGAACAAATAGCGCCACCGCTTCAACGCCATCTTTGGCACTAATTACCCGATGGCCTTCCTTGCGAACAATGGTCTCCAATATGAGGCGATCGGTACTCGTATCGTCAGCGACCAATATAGTCAGACCTCTGTCGTCATGCATATCGACTCAATGGCCTCGATTAAGACAAAGATAGAGCCACACGTTAACATTGTGACCAAAAATACAAACTGCTGCCAACATAAACATCACCGAAGTTTAAGCGCTGGGCTATTTGGCCCTGCGCCAGAAAACCACACACTGTATTACTGAATGATGAAGAGTTGCTCAAAATTAGAAATAGTCAGAATTTTCTTAACATCTGGACTGCAATTCACAATCTCTATGTTTGAAGTATCACCGCCAGCATGGTCACGCAACAACAGCAACATACCTAACGCTGAACTATCAAGATAAGTAGTCTCGTTCATATCCACACAGTAGGCCGATGGTGATTTATCGACTGCCTCATAGGCATTGCGAAATTCCTGGTGGGCACTAAAATCAAAACGACCCTGGATGCGAATAGTGAGTTTCTCGCCGCCCGCGCCCACATTAGAAGTAATTGCCATTATCCTGCCTCTTAGTATTGACTACTTATCTGTTTTAAAGAAGTTAAGCTTTTGGCCGCCCCGCTCTTAATGCACTGTCTTGCCGCTAAGTTTCAGCAACAGATTGAATTGAGCTAAATCCGTTTTAACTCGCGGTAAAAATACTACCAAAGCGTTATTGCCGAAAAGAATGGTGACAGCAATAGCTCTTTGCTAAGCATAGACCAAAAACGTTTGATAATATCTTAGTGAACAATAGATTTCCACAATAACCAATGCACTTAGAATAGATTAAAGAGCCAACTGAAGCTATTACACAGCAAAACGGATAACCTCGAGGACACCCCCCTACAAACATTGACTATAATTCAACAATACCAGGTTCAATACCGCTGTGAATCCGGTATTTTTGTACGATATATTCTAACCCTTTAACAAGACCATATATCGCAAGCTCCACCGCCACTCTCGCAATAAACATTCAGTAACGTCGCTGATGTCGATAGTAACCAGCCGTGCCAGAATGCAGCTAAGTTTCACTAAAAAATGCCCTGATGATCATGTAAACATAGTCATACTGAGCCATGGCTCTTACCACCTTAGAGGTCAGATCACTTAAAGATCTGCACTCTACAGAGGAGAGTTAATGACCAGACGATTGCAACCTGATCGGGTAACAAAACTGTTACTAACTATACGCATTAAATACCAAACTCATAAATTGGTCGCCAAGTTAATTATAAAGATGTTTAAGCTCTACTAAAGTTTCTGTAAAGGCATTACCTTTGATAACAGTCGCGAGTTTTCTGGCCACGAGAATTTCGTGAGTCCATTAAATGCTGGCATCTGTAGTATTAACATCAGCCTGGCATGACCGCGCCGACTGAATATTTGTACAAACGGTATAGTGCGTAGAATATTTGTAAAAGGGGTAAAAATGCTAATTTATCGAAACTGTATTAATAGGCTGTAGCTCGAATGATTATTTGCCTTGAAAAGATTTGAGCCATGCTAAGAGTGATGGATTTTTGGTTGAATGAGTACCTATCTTTCATGCTGCCAGCTTGAGATTTATTTGCGCAAGGTTGTAATTGCTAGCGCACTAACGGGCAGCTTAAAGTCTCAACTCAACAACAAAACACTATCTAAAAAGCCGCGTTCATTGCTAAGTGAGTGGGGAGGTTTTTAGAATGCGTTTTACTGTACAGTAAGCTAAAAATCAAACTGAAAATCCTGAATATCTCGGGACAATTTATTAGCAGCGATACGGTCTTCGAGTAGACGCCGAGTATCACCAAATTTAACCGGTGATTTTTTTCGGCTGCGAGACTTAGCTGGTTTTTCCGAAGCGGCGATTAACGGTTTGATAGCTGGCGCGGTACTACTCATATCGATACTTCCTTTTCGATGATGGATTGCGTCATTCTTGAGCAATTTAAATAATATTAATTCATTATCATCTTAATATGTTACCCCGAAACCTATACCTGCCTACCGCGAAGGTCAAGGTTTAATTGTCATTTATACAGCTAAGTCACCCTCTCAAGATGCTGCAGTAGCTTTAATATACAAACCAAGCTCACACCTACACAGTATTCATAGCCCAGCATGCTCAGACCGACAAATAGTGACACCACTACCCCTTAGCTGTATGGCGTCAATGCCAAAGTTCAAAAACCGCTGTGAATCCCGCTATTTTACTCAGACCTATGCCCGCTCAGTTTAGCTTCGCCATGGCCTTTAGCGCCGTATTGTCTAAATATTGGAGCCGCTGTAAATCATCGGGGCGATCAATATCGGCAAGCACGGTTAAACACTGATAACTCCAACTCAAGGCATCAAAGTTGGCCAACGTTTGCCTAAAAACCTGATCACTACCCCAGTCAACGGCTGTAAATACACTGGCATCATATTGGCGCAACGCTAATGCCACGTAGCCCCCATCAAGTGCTGGAATAATCGCCGCATTATGCCCATCAACTAAGCTTTGCAGCAGCTGCTGCAAGTGCCCTCTAGTTAAGAAAGGGCAGTCAGCCCCCAGCAGAATAACCCCCTGCGCCCCCTGTTGCAGAGCGCGCCGAACCGCTGCCGACATTTTATCGCCAAGGTCTCCGGCCACCTGTGGCTGTAAGTCAAAGTTTAACCGCTGGCACAATCGCGCCAAAAAGACTGGCTTCGCCCCCTGTGCCTCATCACTTAAGCAGAAGTGCAGTTGCGTTAAGCACAACTGCCAGTTCGCCAAACTCTCACTGATATGAGTGCACAAGACCTGATGTAAATGCACACACTGAGCATCGTTCAGGACCGGACGCATACGAGTTTTCACCTGCCCAAGCTGAGGTTCTTTAGCAAACAAAAGTACTCGACATTGATCAAATTGAGGCGTCATCGTTTCGCTTTACCGTAATACATTTTCGCCAACCACGTTGTCGGTACGCCGATACAATAAGCTAAACGGCACGACCACATGAAGACAATTGTTTTTACCCAGCCATGTGCCTGCCAACGCCTAGCTGAAGTCAGAACATGGCTCGACCCTATGCAAGGGCGTATATCGCGACGCGCCAATTTGCTAATGGCAATATCCTCCATTAACGCCAGATTAGGGAAGCCACCGAGCTGTTCGAAAAACTCTCGCCTAAAAAACTGGCACTGGTCACCGCTCGACACCCGCGTAAGACTTGAACGCCAGTTGATAGCGCTGGCAATCATTCGATAAGGCCAGCGGTTATCGTCGAACTGCAACTTAAAAAAACCCCATTTTTCCGTAGACAAGTACCAGCTATCAAGGCTCTGCAAGATCGTTACGGGCAACTGAGAGTCGGCGTGTAAAAATAATAGATACTCACTCTGGGATAGCTGGGCGCCCGTGTTCATTTGCAATGCCCGCCCCGCTGCACTAATAACCACTTTGTGCGCCAGGGCTTCGGCAATATCGACGCTATTATCGACGCTGCCGCCATCGACCACAATAAGTTCTACGGCATGTGATTTCAGCGACTGAAGCTGAGTGAGGGTATGTTCAAGCCTCTGACCGTCATTGAGAACCGGAATAACAATGGATAAACGCATGGGTTTAGGCGTCTCGGTTATGTGTCAGAGATTAAAGCGCCGGAGCAGCTACTGCCCTGCCCCGCTGTGCAGCCATAGCAATGATCGCCAATGGCAATATCGCTATTAGCAATGCTCGCGTAACCACTGTCTGACAGCAAATCTCGCAAGTGCCAGCGCACCCGATCAGAGGCAATGGGCAACTCCAGCATTTGATTAAAATCACAGTCATAAAGACCGCCCTGCCAATCGACACTGATTAGACTGCGGCACATCAGCGTAGTTAAATTGGCCTCGCTGAAATTGTCTTTGAGCAGGCGCATATAGTCGGCGAACAAACCTTTCGACTGCAGCATACTGCCAAAACGAGCGATGGGCATATTGGTGATGGTGAGTAAACGGTTAAAGCGGATGCCATAACGCTCCGCCAGTTCACGTTTGTAATCAGCCTCTAACGCCTCTTGCGGCGGCGGCAGGAATGCCCCCGTGGGGTTGTAAGCCAGATCTAAGCTCAACTCTGGTTTAACGCCGTAACCGAGATTGTTGAGCTTGTGCAAAGCGTCGATAGAATCGTCAAAGACACCATTCCCGCGCTGAGCATTGACGTTATCCTCGAGGTAGCATGGCAATGATGCCACCACAGAAACACCCTGCGCCGCTAAGAATTCAGCCATATCCTCATAGCCAGGTTGCTGCAAAATACTGAGGTTACAACGATCAATGACCTGCACACCGAGTTTGCGAGCACCTATAACAAGAGAGCGAAAATGCGGATTCATTTCTGGCGCACCGCCCGTGAGATCTAAGCACTGCAGCTGATACTTTTCGAGAATCTGCAGAATCAACTCTGTATTTTTCAATGAGAGTAATTCAGTACGCCTGGGCCCAGCATTAACATGACAGTGACTACAGCTGAGATTACAGAGATAACCCATATTGACCTGCAATGTCTGAAGTGGCACCCGCTTAGTCACAGGAAAGTCAGTTTCAATGAGTAATGGTTTGCTGTCTAACATGTTCTTGGCGGCTCCAGAGTCTTTAACCTAGCGGGCAGTTGAAATCGTCTAATGTTAACGGCCCCCAAAAAAATAGGGATTTTTAGGCAATCTTTAGAAATACAGTAGCAAAAACTGCTGAGCCTTTTTAACCGCCCGATAAAAGTATCATACGCTTACACTAAAAGCAGGTTACAGCCTCAGGATGTATTGCTACAATGCGTTCGCTATCAGCCAATCACGATTGATACATTACGTCCCGGTAGCTCAGCTGGATAGAGCAGCCGCCTCCTAAGCGGCAGGTCAGAGGTTCGACTCCTCTTCGGGACACCATTTACACCTCGGTTTTACACCCCACCTATGAACCTAGTTCTGCTTTTCCCCGAAGATTTTATTATTCACGACAGCGCTGCTGAATCAGTTCGCTTATGCGGTCGACGCCGAGAGCATATTCAACACGTGCAACGCGCGCAAGTAGGCGATCAATTAATCGTTGGTTTAGTGAACGGCAAGGTCGGTCGAGGTACCATCACCGTTTGCAATTCAGACGCTATCGAGATGGATGTAGTACTGGACAAGCTACCTCCCAGAGCGCTGCCGATAACATTGATTGTTGCCCTGCCACGCCCCAAAATGTTGAAACGGATACTGCAAACCATAGCCACTATGGGGGTTAAAAAACTTATCTTAATAAACAGTGCACGCGTAGAGAAAAGCTATTGGCAAACTCCTATTCTACAACCTGATAGTATTTTAGAGCATCTCACTTTAGGCCTAGAACAGGCGCGCGACACAGCAATGCCAGCAGTAGTTATAGAAAAGCGCTTTAAGCCTTTTGTAGAAGACTCGCTACCCGCATTGACTGAGTCGAAACTGGCTCTCGTCGCCCATCCCGGTCTAGGCCAAGCGCTGAAAACACCGAACACAACTGAAGAGGTCGTGCTTGCGGTCGGCCCAGAGGGCGGTTTTGTTGACTATGAGGTGGACAAGTTGCTGGCCTGCGGTTTTCAGGGCATTCATCTGGGGCATAGAATATTGCGCGTAGAAACCGCGATACCGGTACTATTGGCCAAATTATTTTAACAGCTTGGCGATTAAACTTTTGCCTCTTGTTCTTTCGCCAGCATAGTTTCAAATATCTCATTCGGCTGCGGCCGACTAAAGTAATAGCCCTGATAATAGTGGCAGCCGTAACTCTGTAACAAATTCAATTGAGCCTCCTCTTCTACGCCTTCGGCAACCACTTTTACTCCCAGTAATTTGCCCATAGTAACAATAGCTTCTACCAACACCTTGTCATTGCGATCAGTGAGAATATCGCGAATAAAGCTCTGATCGATTTTCAATACTGATACTGGCAGGCGTTTTAAGTAGCTAAATGACGAATAACCCGTGCCAAAATCATCTAGGGAGAAGCTAATGCCACTATCGGCCAAAATACCCATAGTGGCGATGGTCTCTTCAACGCCTTGTATTACGATGCCCTCAGTAATTTCCATTTCCAGAGAGTTTTTCGGTATTGGCAATTGCTGTAAAGTTCGGTGGACATCATCAACAAAGCCACGACGCCTAAATTGACGCGGGCTAATATTGATAGACAACTGCATCTCAGCCCCCCACAAGCCCTGCTGTTGCCAGCGTTGCAAATGACGACAAGCATCTTCAAGTACCCACTGACCAACATCAATGATCAGCCCTGATTCTTCTAGAATGGGAATAAACTCACCCGGTGAAATCATGCCTTTATCAGGATGATCCCAGCGAATAAGTGCCTCGGCGCCGATCATCTCACCGCTTTGAGAATTCACCTTTGGCTGGAAAAACAATCTGAATTGACCTTCCTCGAGGGCACGATGTAAATCGCCTTCCATGACTAACTGGCGATTCACTTTCTCGGCCATCTCCTCGTTGAAGAATTCAACGCCGTTGCGCCCCTTATCCTTCACCTGATACATAGCAGTATCGGCATAACGCAACAATTCATCGACACCGGCGTTTTTATCTGGGTAGACAGCTACGCCCACACTGCCCGTTAAGTGCAGTTCCATATCGTCATGTATAAAGGGTTTGGATATGCACTGACGTATTTTCTCGCACACTTCACCGGCTTTAAGCGCCGCACTGACAATGTCTTTGTCGAGTATCGTCAGTACTACCACAAATTCATCACCCGACAAACGCGCGACTAAGTCCTCATTTCGCACCGCATCCAACAGACGCACAGCCACCTGTTTAAGCACCTCATCACCCACTGGGTGGCCGAGTGAGTCATTGATGGTTTTAAACTGATCGAGATCGATAAATAGCACAGCACCAAAGTAGCCATGCCGCTTGGCGCGGCGAATTTCATCATCTAAACGCTCGCTCAATTGTATGCGATTAGGCAAATTAGTCAGAGCGTCGTGGTAGGCCATATGTTCCATTTTGGCCTGAGCTTGCTTGCGGTCGGTAATATCGGTAGAGACAACAAGTGCCACCCGCTCATCAAAAAAGTCCAGCGGCATAACATGTGTTTCAAAATAGGCAAGCGAACCGTCGTCGCAATTAAAAGACTCTTCTACCACACGCCGAGGTAGCTCGCCGGCAATAATACGACTGTCATATCCGAGAATGGCATCGACATCCAGAGCGTAGCTGGAAAATAAATCTCCGGCATGAAGGTACTCCATTTCTTCTGGCGAGCGCGCAAAGAAATCGGTCAGAGCACGATTGGCGAAGACATAGCAGCCCTGGTTATTGCGAGCACCGATCATTACCGGCAAACTATCGATGAGTTGTCGGCTCTGCTCCTCACTGCGGCGCAGAGCCGACTCTACCGCACGACGCTTAGCCAGAGATAGTTCGACCGAATCAAGTAGGTCATTAATTGTGTTCACTAATTGCGCCAACTCATCCTTGCGACCGGCCGCCAAAAGACTAAGGCGATGGGCATCGGGTTTTTCGGCATCAATACATTTTAGCTCAGTAGCCAGCCGAATTAATGGCTTAGTCAGCATGCGATGGAAAACCACAAATAACAGCAATACCAGCAGTGTGTTGCGCAAGACGCCAAAACAGATAGTGACTATAGAGCGGGTGTAAAAAGCCTCTAGAGCTCTATCTTGATCGACAGATAAACGAATACTGCCTGCCACGGCCACACCGTAGCCTGGGATTAATAATCGCGATTCAAAGTCAAGAGTGTTTTGAGTTATGTTCTGAGTGAGCCAGCGCGTTGCTGTCGGCTGCAGCTGCTTGCTCGCGGCTGCCAGTGTATTGCCAAGCTCGTCGAGAATACTGACTTCATAAATAAATACGTAGCGCAGTAGACCCTCGACCACTTCAGCGGACAAATCATCATCTAAAGTATGTACCGCTCGCGCTGCAGGCGGTGAGGCTACCTCGATAATTCGCTCGACCAGTTGCTGTAGCTGTTCCTCTTGATTGAGGAAATCAAAATATAGCTGAATACTGCTCATCGTTAAGCCGATGCTAAACGCGAGTAAAACGCCAACCTTGGCTAGACGAAAGGATATGCCGTGAAAATATGCCTGCACAATATATCTCTTAAATGTAATGTTAGCTGAATAGCATCAGTGAAAACGCGAACAGAGTCAAATGAGAACTTTAGTAATCACCTCGTCCAACGTTTCACCCGCAACCTTTCAACTAGCGGCAACATCGGGATGGACGATTGACCCTGCACACACCTTTACCCCCGCCGCCAATGAATCATCCTGCTGCTGCAGCGCCTCTTTAACTCCTATGTTGGCCATTTCAAGCACAAAAGGTAAATTGGCATTTGTAGGTGACACAGTGGCGGTATGGGAAGCACCGCTAGGCATATTAGCGACACAGTAATGAATCACGCCGTTTTCAGTATAGGTAGGGTTTTAATGTGTTATGGGCCGAGATGTCTCGAAGCAACCGCCTTGGTCTATACCAACATCGACCACCACACTGCAGGCTGACATACGTGCGATTAAATGGCGACTGACCAAGTTGGGCGCCGTTGCACCAGGAATCAATACCGCGCCAATCACTAAATCTGCATTTAACACACACCCTTCAATGCAGGCACTGGTGAAATAAAGAGCTCGGAGTCGACCTGAGATCTCGTTATCCAACGCCCTTAAGCGCGGCAACGATATATCTATAACAGTGACATCCCCACCCAAGCCTAGCGCCATACGCGCAGCTTGAGTGCCGACTATTCCAGCGCCAATAACCACTACAAAGGCCGGAGCTACCCCAGGCACACCGACCAGTAGAACTCCTTTGCCGCCCTACTTCTTTTTGTAAATGGTAAGCCCCTGCCTGCAGCGCCAAACGCCCAGCCACTTCAGACATAGGCGCTAGCAAAGGCAGGCCGCCACGACTATCGGTAACCATTTCGTAGGCAATGCAGGTGGCGCCTGATACCCGCAAAAGCTGAGTTAACTGAGGCTATGCGGCCAGATGTAAATTGGTAAATAGGTAAATAGGTAAATAGGTAAATAATACCTGTCCAAGGCGCAGCATTTTGCATTCACTCGCCTGCGGCTCTTTCACCTTCACGATCAAATTAGCGCGCGCAAACACCTACTTCGCCGAGAGCATTATTTCTGCCCCTGCAATGATGTAGGCCGCATCAACAAAACCACTGTCAGTGCCAGTTTGCGACTCGACTAAAACCTGATGACCACTTGCTACCAGTGCGCGCGCCGCTGGGCGTCATAGCTACACGGTATTCCTGAGCTTTAATTTCTTTCACTACACCTATACGCATAGCGCTGCCAGCCCCTACAATATCAATGAAGTTAGTATAGTCAGAGGCAGACAGAAATGATTTATGATAAATACACTATAAAATCTAAAATACGCACCATATTGGACTGGCCCAGGCCCGGTATAGCGTTTCGCGATTTAAGCCCGCTGTTTCAAGACCCAAAAGCCGCGCGTTTGGTGACCGACACCTTTGCCCAACGCTATATCGACAGCCCCATCACGCATATTGCCGCTGTGGAAGCGCGAGGCTTTTTACTCGGCTCAAACCTAGCCTATGTTCTCAATAAGCCTCTAATACTTATTCGCAAAACGGGAAAACTGCCAGGTCCCGTCGATAGTATCGAATACAACTATGAATACGCCAAAGGACGGCTGGAGATCATTAAAAACAGTGTCAACTCTAACGCCCGAGTACTCATAATCGATGATGTAATAGCCACCGCTGGCACCGCGATGGCCGCCAGTCAGTTACTGCAGCAACAGGGGGCAAAAATTGAGGAGGTAGCTGCAATTGTTGATCTAGAAGACCTCAATGGACGAGAGACTTTAAATAATGCCAACATCGCTGTATTTTCACTATGCACTTTGTAAAAAGAATAACAACACAACAAGAAGTTATTAGTAATAAAAGAGGCACAATTCCTGCTTACTTAGAATGGTAGAGTTCGATTTACCAACACTGATTGCCGTAAACAGCTTTTACTTGCTATTTCTTTATGTTTTACCTTAAGAAGTTTCGCTAAGTGTCAAAAAACTAAAGGAAAACTGGTAAGTATTGATAAATCGAGCTACAACTTTAACTGATAATTTAAATAACTGTAATAGAGTCAAGTTATTAAGATCGCAGTTATTTATGGTTAATAACCATCAGTATCACTTCACACTGTGTAGTTATCGCTTTTTAGTAAGCGAACCAGGAGTTTGCATTATGGGTATTTGTGCCGAAGAGCTACGCGAATACGTGATAGAGCCCACCCTGCAACATTTAGGGGCTTGGTCGGAAGGGGCTGAAAATTTACTCATGGCCACCGCCGCACAAGCCTCAGGACTTGGTTTTCATCTGTTAAACAAGCGCGGCCACAGTTTTGGCATATTTCAAATTAGCAGTAGTTGCCATTTGAATATTTGGGATCAATATTTAGTACAGGACCCAGACTTAGCCTCCAGCATACGAGGCTTAGCCAGTCAGCACGAATTTCTCAGCCACCCTCACGCCGAACTCGCCACCAATTTAAGTTATGCCACAGCCATGGCCTGGATGGTCTATCAGCGTTGCTCAGAACCGCTGCCTGAAGCTTCTGATATTGAAGGCATGGCCAAATACTGGGCAAAGCATTGGGGGAAGCCCGAAAATCGCCGCTTTCGCTGTGTCAGAAAAGAAGAGTTTATAAGTAACTACCGCAAATTTTTCGGCCGCCGACGCGCACTAGTTGCAGCTTAACGTTGCGGCACAGCATCACCGACGAAGATTACCGAGTGGCACTAAACATTCAACGCATCGATTACTTGTGCGCCCGCACTTGCCGAGTCTAACTCAGTAACAAACGCATCGGCGCCATCATCGAAACGATGTGGTCTGGGCTCACTGCGATCACCTAAGGTTAAACTTTTAAAATCAAATAAATTCTGATCAGCTAACTGCGACGGCGCTACATTCTTAATGGCTGAGAAAATCACATCGCTGCGACCCGGAGTTTTAAGCTCCCAATCCAACAGCATTTGCTTCACCATCTGTCGCTGTAAGTTCTCTTGAGAACCACACAAATTGCAGGGAATAATCGGAAATTTCTTGTGCTCGGCATAGCTAATCAGATCAACCTCTTTGCAGTAAGCCAGCGGCCGAATAACAATATTACGCTTGTCATCTGACAACAATTTTGGTGGCATAGATTTGAGCTTGCCACCGTAAAACATGTTCAAAAACAATGTCTCAATGATATCGTCGCGATGGTGACCCAGAGCGATTTTGGTCGCGCCTATTTTCTCCGCATAGCCATAAAGTGTGCCGCGGCGCAATCGCGAGCAGAGTCCGCAAGTTTTTGCACCTTCAGGCAGTACCGATTTCACCACGCTATAAGTGTCTTTTTCGATTATATGAAAAGGCACTCCAACCGACTCAAGATATTGCGGTAGAACATGTTCGGGAAAGCCTGGCTGTTTTTGATCCATGTTGACCGCAATAATTTCAAAATCTATCGGCGCAGATTTTTGCATGCGCATTAATATATCGAGCATCGCATAAGAGTCTTTGCCGCCCGACAGGCAAACCATAATTTTATCGCCCGCCTCAATCATATTGTAATCGGCTATAGCATTACCGACATTGCGGCGCAGGCGCTTATGCAACTTACTCAGATCAGCTTTCTGCTCGCGCCCCTGCTTGTCGTAATCGGCTGCGGAAGTAGTCGTATCAGCATTAAAGGCTTGGGTAGCGGTCATAATGAGTATCTTTGTAGCGAGCAATAACAGAGGTCCGCTATTGTACAGATTTCGGTTAAAGGAAAAAGTCTGTTTTGCTACTTCAACCGAGTATCACGGTTGTTAACTGCACAACAAAGCCTTGCAAGCCATGCTGATTTTCGTGGCAGTCTGCGCCAAAGTCTTTCGCGCTGAACAGTAATGACTATTTTGCAAAGCTTATTGCAAAGCTCACTGAAGCCGATATCGAGTAACACTAGCGTGATTCACATAAGTGCCTGTCGGCAATATTAACGATCAACTAAAATACGACAGTTTATTACGTCAGTATGCGTTTTAATTCAGCCGCAATTTAGATATTCGCTGCTAAGCCTGTATTTTCGTCTGTCCAACACACCCATAGCCAAACTTAAGTTAGCTTGAGTTTTATCGGCGTGCCGCTGGGCAACTGTTGCCATTAACTAACACTTTAAGCGGCCTATCTATTGCGGTTTAAGCGGTAATTTATCCGCTATAATAGCGGCCCCACATACCTAAGGCGGCTTATGTCCACTCTCTCAGCGCAGTCTTCCAGCATGCTCGATTTTGATCGCGAACACATTTGGCACCCTTACTCTTCACTGCTGGCACCGCAACCAGTTTTCCCGGTGGCATCCGCTTCAGGGGTGCATCTACATTTGAGTGATGGGCGCACATTAGTGGATGGAATGTCGTCTTGGTGGAGCGCGCTGCACGGTTACAATCATCCTGATCTCAATCGCGCTGCGCACGCCCAGATCGATAAAATGTCCCATGTGATGTTTGGTGGTCTAACCCATCAACCCGCTGTCGACTTGTGCCGTAAACTTGTCAATATAACGCCAGATAAACTCGATAAAGTCTTTCTCGCTGATTCGGGTTCGGTCGCGGTTGAAGTCGCTATGAAAATGGCCTTGCAATACTGGCACGCTAAAGAAAAACCGCAGAAAAACAGACTACTGGCACTTAGGGGCGGCTACCACGGCGACACTTTTGGTGCTATGTCAGTATGCGATCCGGTCAACGGTATGCACCACCTGTTTGCCAACAACCTTGCACAGAATATATTTGCCGCCGCGCCGGGGGGCAATTTCTATACTGTGGATACCAGCGCTATCGCCGATATCCGCGCTAATATTATTAAGCATCACGCTAGCTTGGCTGCCGTAATTTTGGAGCCAATAGTTCAAGGCGCAGGGGGCATGCGCTTTTATTCACCCGATTATTTAAAAGCCGTGCGCGTACTTTGCGATCAATACGACCTGCTGTTGATAGTCGATGAAATTGCCACTGGCTTTGGTCGCAGCGGCAAGCTTTTTGCCTGCGAGCACGCTGGTATTAGCCCCGATATACTCTGCCTCGGCAAAGCGCTTACCGGTGGCTATATGACCTTGGCAGCCTCACTCTGCACCGCCGAAGTTAGCGACACTATTTGTCAGGGCGAAGCCGGAGTGTTTATGCATGGACCCACTTTTATGGGCAACCCTCTGGCCTGCGCCGTGGCCTGCGCCAGCATTGATCTACTACTGGGCAGTCCCTGGCAGAAGCGTGTCAGTGAAATAGAGCAGCAGTTACTGCAAGAGCTCGCCCCATTACAATACTCAGCTAAAGTCTCTGAGGTACGTGTGCTCGGCGCTATTGGGGTGGTGGAGATGAAGGAGCCGGTAGACATGGCAAACATCCAGCAAGCCTTTGTCAATCGCGGCGTCTGGATTCGGCCTTTTGGTAAACTTGTATATGTAATGCCACCGTTTATTATTGCCAGCGAGGAATTACAGCAGCTTACCTCCGCTATGGTCGATATTTTATCGGCCTCTTAATCCAAAGAATACACCACTTCGACACGGCGGCCAGATTTAGAGTATTGCAACTTATCGCATAGCGAGGAGGCTAGTGTCAGGCCCCGGCCAAAACAGAGGTCATCGACATCTTTGTTAGCCTGCTGAAATTTTTGGTAGTCAAAACCTGGGCCGTCATCGGTAAAACTAAACACCAGACGATTCACTTCGCCATCAGCACCAGGCTTTACCGCCAATTCAAATTTCAACTGCCCACTATTAAGACTTTTAAGGCGCACGGCCCGCTCCTGATAATACTCAGAAAAACCATCTACACTCATTTTAGTTGCACTGTTTAGACGCAAAATACCATGCTCTACGGCGTTATTGTATAGCTCAGTCAAAATAGTGTAGATCAGATCTTGGTGCACGCTGAGGCCATGAATATTTACAATCACCTGCAATAATTGCGGCACCACTTCGTATTCACGCAGGTGATTAGCATCGAGCTGAAGAGATATATGCCAAGGCAGTGACATTAATCGCGACGAATCCAAAGGGGCTAATATCAAGCTATCACTATGGCTGTGTACCACCGGTTGACAGAGCAACTCGACTAGCGAGATATCGTCATCTTGCGGCTCACCAGCACGGAAGGCCTCTATAGCATCAAATATCTGTGCTATGCGGTCATCGCATGGCAAGTCAAACAAGGCTTCCAGACGCTCCTCACCGTAGAGTTCAGAAGTCGGTGAGTGAGTTTCTATGACGCCATCAGAATAGGCATAAAGCCGAGTTCCGAGCGGCGGTTTAATCACTCGGACGGTATTGTCGAAGTCATCCTCACCGAGTATGCCCATAGGCATATGCTGACCGCCGAGACGATCATAAAGTTTACCCTCAGGGGTGACCAAAAGAATATCGTTGATACCGCCAGACCATATAGAAAGGCGATCACCACTGTGGTTGAGCTCAATGATGACGGCACAAAAAAACATATTGCTGGGCAGAAGAATGTGCAATCGCTTATTCACCTCGGAGGCAATATCTCCGACACTCGCTTGCTTAGAGGTCATAGCATAAAAAATATCCGCCACCGGTAAACAACCAATAGCGGCCGACAAACCATGGCCAGTGAAATCGCCCAAAATAATGTAGACACCACCACTAGGGCTAGGCGCAACTAGCACTATATCGCCATTAAACATGGTCATAGGCAAAAAGCGAAAAGTAACATTGCTGCAGTGATTGTCGCTTCGCTGAATCCCACTTTGTAGAATACGCTCAACAATTACGTGTTCACGTTCCACTTGCATTTGATGATGGTGCAGCTGAGTATTGGTTTGTCGCAGCTGTCTGTGGTAGCAAACTGTGCGTTCGTGCGCCTTCAATTTGGCCACTAACACGTTTTCATTCACCGGTTTACCAAGAAAATCATCACCACCTACCGATAGGCATCTGGCCAGCGTCTCGTCATCATCGAGTGCCGTAATGAAAATAATCGGTATAAAGCGGTCGCCGCAATGCGCTTTAATTTCTTCAGTGGCTTGGTACCCATCCATAAACGGCATATTAATATCCATCAACACCAGATCGATACTTTGATCGGCTACGACAGCATCGCAGGCACTTCGCCCGCACTCAGCCTCGGTATATTCATAGCCATGATCGGCCAGAATAAAACCGATTATTTCACGATTGAAACGGTGATCATCAACTACCAAAACTTTCACACATTGCTCCCTCAGCAACACTCAAAAGACCAAACAATCGTTTTAATCAATTTGGAACTTTTTATCGAAGCGAGAGATAGTGAATATTTTACGTATTTGCGCACTGGAATTAATAATGCGAATACCGATATTTTTGTCGATGAGGAATTTGTGCATATTAATCAACATCCCTAAAGCCGAGCTATCCATATAATGGGTACGTCGCAGGTCGACTATAAAATGCCCGCCACTGACGATACCTGCTCCCTCATAGGCACAGAGAAACTCATTAACACAATTAAAATCGAAATTTTTATCCATCGAAAGAGTTGCCTCTGTACTACTAGCGTTACTGATCACCGCTATACTCATAAATATTTCCCTAGCATTCCAATTATTCAGTTAAATTAACCCGCTTCACACACCAATATATTTAGACACCGCAAGAGCATCCGACGCAATAGAAAAGGAATAAAATCGCTGCTGTAGTGCTTCCAAAAAACGCTCGATAGATATCTCTTCACGTACAACATGAGCGATATCGGCACGTCGATGAAACTGCTGCAAAAAATCTGTATATGGCCAACCTACTGATTGACGATATGAGAAAACCCTATTAAGCCTACTGATTCTACCCTTAAACACCGCCCGAAGCTGCTCGATAGATACTTTGAAAACAGTGTCTAAAAGACGACTTATTTTCAACATTTGCTGATTAAGGGCGAATAATTTCCACGCTAATGAGTCGCTATTAGTCGCGTTAATGGAGGCAATCACATCAAAATATTTCAACACAACAGAACAGCTATAGGCAGCCAAAAATACTATAGAGAGCGCCAGTGAATCTAGAGTATGACAGAGAAATAACCCGACTAAAACAAGATCCCTTGTTAGTCGTGGGGTTGAAGATTTTAATTTAATTGGCTCCATGCACAGGTCCCACCAACATTGTTCTTATGTATCGGCCATTCGTATTCTGGTCACAAGGCAGCGACAGTCACAAATAACGCCTGTCTATGTTAGAGATTAGTCACAGTGTGAAAAAAGTGCCATAAAGAGTGAAAACTAAAGAAAAAAAAGGCCCGATCACAAAATCGGGCCTTTTGACATGCAACTCATTTATTACTTTATCGGGCGTATGCCTACCGCTTTGCGCAACTTTTCCAGCAGAGGTACGCTATAACGACGCGCTTTCTCAGCGCCCTTTAACAATTCTGATTCAATAAAATCGGGATCCAGCAGCAGCTCGTTGTAGCGCACGCGTGCCTCAAACACCTCTTCGTTAACCAGCTCAAACAAGCGCTTTTTAGCTTCGCCCCAGGCGATACCATTTTCAAATTCGCGGCGCATGTCAGCGGTTTGTGCAGGTGTAGCAAAGGCCTGCCAAATCTGGAAGACGGTAGAGGTATCCGGATCTTTGGGTTCACCAGGTTCAAGCAAATTAGTTTTAATCTTGTTGATATGCTTTTTAAGCTGCTTTTCTGTTAAAAATAGCGGGATAGTGTTGCCGTAGCTTTTACTCATCTTGCGACCGTCAAGTCCCTGTAACACGGCAACATTGTCATCGACTACGGCTTCTGGCAACACGAAGCGCTCGCCATAGTGGTGGTTAAAACGGCCAGCAATATCACGAGCCATTTCCACATGCTGAATTTGATCTTTGCCCACCGGTACCTTGTTGGCCTTAAACATTAAGATATCGGCCGCCATCAGTACAGGGTAACCATATAACCCCATAGTGACCCCTAAATCGGGGTCTTTATCGGCTGCAACGTTGGCATCGACAGCGGCCTTGTAAGCATGAGAGCGATTCATTAAACCTTTAGCCGCCATGCAGTCGAGCATCCAGCAGAGCTGTGGAATCTCAGGCACATCGGACTGACGGTAAAAAACAGCTTTATCGGTATCGAGCCCCAAAGCC
This sequence comes from uncultured Cellvibrionales bacterium, assembly GCA_913050115.1. Lineage (GTDB taxonomy): Bacteria > Pseudomonadota > Gammaproteobacteria > Pseudomonadales > Cellvibrionaceae > UBA1124. The sequence goes on along the minus strand of CAJWZU010000003.1, from coordinate 54,832 downwards.
AACCAAGTAGCGGCAATTTCACGACTCGACTGGTGCACCATTTCTGGGTCATGGCATTTAATTAATGCGTGAAAATCAGCCAGAAAATAAAATGACTGGACATCATCGCGCTTGGAGGCTTCGATGGCCGGGCGAATGGCACCAACATAGTTGCCCAAATGCGGGGTGCCAGTGGTAGTAATACCCGTTAAAATGCGCTCTTTACTCATAATGATTATCTTATCGCTACTGTATTTAATTAACCGCAATGATACAGGGAATCCGATAGCGGATACACGCCCCGCGGTTGTGGCACCGACTTTACTCGGCTATCTATAAATATTAAATAGCATGTATACCGTCTCTAGCGAGAGATCTTATTTAAACGTAGTGCTGATCAGCATCTTGCAAAATACAGCTATCGAATCCCGCCTGACATAATAGATGGACCGCCACTTGCGAACGATGACCGCCATCGTCGGTAACCACTAAGCGCTGACCCTTTGTAAAATGTTCAAACTGCTTGCGCAAACGGCCCAAGGGAATATTCATACTGCCCGCTACCGAGCTGTGGCGATGTTCAATGGGCAAGCGCACATCGACTACCTGACTGCCGACAACGGCCTCGATGTCATCAAAGTTAATAGAGCGGATAACCGGTTCTTGCAGTAACTTAGTAAACGCAGCTTTATTAATACGCATCAAGTGACCTGGAGTTTTCATGGAAACAGTGGCATTACGCGGTGTGTTACCCACCAATGCTTCTTCGCCAAAATACTGTCCCGGCTGCAGCATTACTGAGCTGTTGCTCCCTTTAGAACTCACTTGCGCTTTTCCCGCTTCGATCACATAAAAGTAATCGCCGCTTTCACCCTCGCGCACAACGGCTCTGCCAGCATCGACCTGAACACTTTCAAAATGGGCAAACAGTTGCTGAATGTTGGCAGGTGGCACTTTCTGCAACAGTGGTGACTGCAACAAACTGGACATCCAATCAACTTCATCCTCATGATCATTAACGTCAATATGATGATGTTGCAGATCGGTCAAAGAGAATTCACCGCTTTGGTTCCAGGTAAGCAGTAGATCGAGCAACTCACGCTCAATCGAAAATACCTGCACCCGGCTCTTAGCGATGGCATTGCCTGTGGCAGGAGAGGTTTGATTAAGGGCGTATTGACAGGCTTCGGAGTTTACGTCGATAAGCTTAGTGACATGGTTGTTGCCAGCTAGTTCGACCTTGCCCTTGAGTAAAAAGAAGCTCTCCTCGATCCGCTCACCCTGTTTAAATATCTGTGCACCCTTGAGGAACTCTCGGGTCGATACTTTAGCAAAAGCCTTATCGAGATACTCAACACTGAGGCTATTAAAAGGCACGAAAGTTTGCAGTAATTCGCGTGTTACAGTCATATAGCTACTCATTTACCGACTCAATGGGTAGCCATATTAATGCTCTGCTGCCAAAAACCACACTGCTATAGGTTCAAATTGTGAGCTGTAACAACATCTTTAAAGCCGCTGTGCATTTTAGATAAAACAGTAACTTAACACTCAGTTTAAAGGGTATGAGCAGCGTGTAACTGACAGTTCTACGATCTTTGTAGGTGCACGGTAAAGCCGAGTAAACATTGAGCTTAACTTTTCGGTATACGGCTATTTACGAAACGGCATAAAACTCTGTAAAGATAGTGCGGATCGCGTGCACCGGCCAATTCACGAGTGGAGTGCATGGCAAAGGTCGGCACGCCAATATCGAGGCTAGCCACCCCTACTTCTGTTGCGGTAATGGGCCCAATGGTACTGCCGCAGCCGAGGTCTGTACGAGTGACAAAGGCCTGTACCGGTACCGATTCCAATTCACACAGATACCGAAAGTGCGCGCTAGTTTCACTGTTACTGGCATAGCGTTGGTTAGCATTGATTTTGATCACTGGGCCACGATTGAGCTCGGGGCCATGATTGGCATCGTGTTTATCGCTAAAATTAGGGTGTATACCGTGGGCGTTGTCGACCGAAATCATCAATGAGCGGTCGATGACACGAGCGCGCAACTCGGCATCGGGCAGCAAGCGCAGCAAGAAGTCCTTCAGCATTGGACCCTGAGCACCGCAGGCGGAAGCGCTGCCCACCTCCTCATGGTCATTACAAATCATCAAACTGCTAAATTGTCTATCTGAGGCTATTAACGCCTGTAATTCAATATAGCAGCTAAGCAAGTTATCGAGCCTAGCCGAGGCGAGAAAATCGTTGTTAAAGCCGATCAATGCGGGCGGTTGGACATCGTAAAAACTCAATTCAAAATCGAGCACGGCATCAATATCCAAGCCTGGGTATTGAGCCTGTACCTGCTGCTGCAGCAGCGCTCTAAAATCGGGTCGAGCGGCTGCATCGACTTGCATCAAAATCGGTGGAATATCTTTCTGAGCATTAATAGTGCGGTTTTTATTAGCGTCGCGATCGAGGTGAATCGCCAAGCTCGGAACGCAAGCAATAGCACGTTCGTAATCGATTAAAATATTGCCAAGGCTACCGCTGGCTGTGCGATAACTCACGCGCCCCGCCAGTGACAAATCGCGATCAAACCATGGGTTTAACAGAGCCCCACCATAAACTTCGACGCCCAGCTGAAAATAGCCTTTGCGCACTAACTCCGGCTGCGGCTTTACTTTTAAGCATGGACTATCGGTGTGTGCTCCTACCATGTGTATACCACTGTCAAGCAGCGCATCATGACCATAAACAAAGGCCACAATGGAGGAACCATTGCGAGTGCTGAAATAGGCCTTGCCAGCGGTTAGCGTCCAGCTATCGCCTTCTTTAAGCTCGATAAACCCAGCCGCAGCTAACCGCTGCGACATAACGGTAACGGCGTGAAAAGGCGTGGGGGCTTGCTGTAAAAATATGAGTAAATCCGCCAAAAAATCAGTTTCTAACAGCTTTGAAGTAGACATAGCCAATACCTAAAAAGAGGGATTACAGAAAAACTAACACTAACAGTAGCGTGCCCAAAAGCAGGCGATAAATCACAAAGGGCAGCATACCAATGCTGTTGATAAACTTTAAAAAGAAGTGAATACAAGCGTAAGCACTAAGCGCCGAGACCGCTATACCCATCAACATATCAATCCAAATAAGGCTATCGCTCCCGATCAGGCCCAGCGCTTTATACCCCCCCCCCATAGCAATCAGAGGAATCGACAACAGAAAAGAAAAGCGCGCAGCATCATCACGGGTCATGCCCAATAACAGCGCCGCCGAAATGGTGATGCCTGAGCGCGAGGTACCGGGAATTAAAGCAATAGCCTGAGCCAAGCCGATGACCAATGCCATTTTTAGGCTCATCTGCAATAGTGTTTTTGAGCGCGAGCCACTTTTGTCCGACCACAGCAGCACCACTCCGAAAACGATAGTGGATATAGCGATCACCAGCGTCGAGCGCAGATTAGTCTCAATAAAATCATCGAAAAACAAGCCAAACAATCCTGCTGGAATGGTCGCCCAAATAACATACCAAGCAATGCGACTGTCTTGAGTCTGCTCGCGAGTAGCCAAGCAGCGCCCCCAAGCAAAAAGCAACTGATGAATATCTTGGCGAAAGTACAGGACCACCGCCATGAGCGAGCCAACGTGCACAGCGACATCAAAGGCCAAACCCTGATCATCCCAGCCCAGTAACTGGGCGGGTAGAATTAAGTGGGCCGAACTGGAAATCGGCAAAAATTCTGTTAGGCCTTGGATCAATGCCAAAAAAACTATCTGAAAAATATCCATACTATTCGCTATCCCGACATGGCTCGGTGGGAACAATCCGCTTCTTTTTGCGTTTCTTCCAAGAAACGGTATTGCGCAAATAAATAGGTTCGGCGCTCATAGCGTCGATCGCATTACCCTTAGCAAAGGCTGAGGCCGCTAATACGGCAACATCTTGTGCATGTGGATACCATTCAAGTCTGGCGTCAGCACCATTGAGTACTGGCATATCGGGGTAGTGCCACCCGGGACCAATGGCGTGCACAGTCGCTGCCGGCTTCGAGGCAAGAAACGTTGCCGCCACCAAACTAGGCGTCAGTACAGCGTCATCAGAGAGAGCAACTACAGTATCACTTGTAACTTGATAGAAGCCTGCATAGACCTCGCTCATACGGGCGTCTAGAGCCACTAAAATCGACTCCCCCGCCCCCAACGATAACGTCCGCTGCGCTGTTAACGCCATCGCCTGCAGGGTTGAAATGGGTATAACAGGGCAACGCCAACCAAATGCCAAACCCTGCACCACCCCCAAACAAATACGCAGACCGGTGAATGAACCCGGTCCCGCCGCAAAGGCAATAGCATCGAGAGCCGCACCTGTGATCTCATGTTTGTTGAATAGCGCATCAATCATCGGCAGCAAACGTTTGGTGTGACTGCGCGGTGAAAATTCAAAAGATTCGTCGACCACACCGTCACGCCAAAGAGCAACAGAGCAAGCTTCGGAGGAGGCGTCAATAGCAAGAATAGAAGTCATGGTTTCAACTACGAAAATTGGAAAGCATTAAAAGCGTTATTTTCTCAGATTCACTAGCTAACAACCAGAGCAACACATAATTAGTAGCTTCTATTGGCGTTAATGCACATTGATGGCGACAGTGGCGTTAAGCTCAGTGCCCAACTTATATTGCCATGCATCAATGGCGATAATACTAAAGTGGCTTCTGATAAATCACCTGTGAGGTACACCTAGCGCAACAGTGGCAGGAACCTCAGATCATTGCAGCACAGGTGATTGCTTGTGTGTAGCCGCTACGAGGAAGTAGCTTATAAGAGCTGTTGCCGAGAAGAGCAAAGCGACCGCAAAGCCCAAACATAAAAAACCCGCCCACTTGCGAGGACGGGTTGTTAAAGCACTCAGCGCAGAGGTTAAAGCACCTCAAAAACCTTGGCTTTAATATCGTCAACGCTGCCAACACCGGCAACGCGAGCGTACTTTGAGCCACCCGGCAGGTTTTGGTAAAAATCAACCAATGGCTCGGTCTGATCATGATAAATCGACAGACGATTAAGAATAACTTCTTCTGTGTCATCGGCGCGCTGAGTCAGAGGCTCACCGCTCTCGTTGTCCAAACCTTCTACTTTTGGTGGATTATACGTAACGTGGTAAGTACGACCCGACGCTTCGTGCACTCGGCGACCGCCAAGACGAGAAACAATTTCTTTATCTTCAACATAAATCTCAACCACATGGTCAATATCTACGCCCGCTTCACACAGAGCTTCGGCTTGAGGAATGGTGCGAGGAAAACCGTCAAACAAGAAGCCGGTAGCGCAATCATCAAAAGTAATACGCTCTTTAACCAGTGCAATAATGATCTCATCAGAAACCAACCCACCGCTGCTCATGATGCCTTTAACTTTCAGGCCCAACTCAGATTCAGCTTTAACCGCCGCTCGCAACATGTCACCAGTGGAGATTTGGGGTATGCCGAATTTTTCCATGATGAACTGTGCCTGAGTACCTTTGCCGGCACCCGGCGCTCCCAATAAGATGATGCGCATTTAGCCTCGCTCCTGTAGTTGTAATAAGTAGTTATGGATAGATCGTCAATGTTTGTGGTGATAGCCAGACATTTTACTCTCGAAAAATTCAAGCAACTGCCAGTATCACTACACGGCCATCGAAAGGCGCGTAACGATACACGCAGAGCTAGCCCTGCACAAGCACGAAAAGTGTTCTATATATAGAGGAGGGAATATAAAATTTTGACACTCAAAGATGGTGAACACTATGAGAGTACAAGAACTCACCCAACAGTGGGAAGCCCATGCCGGTGGGCAGATATCAGATACTCAATACCAGATTCAACTGCAGGTTGAAGATGCCGCTAAAATCGCTGCGCTAATCGATATGTATCCCAAGCGCACCCCAGAAACATTAATACGAGAACTGCTCAACGCAGCCCTCAGCGAGTTTGAAGGCAGCTTACCCTATATAAAAGGTAGTCGCGTTATCGCTCGAGACGAGATGGGCGACCCTATGTATGAAGATATAGGCCCGACTCCGCGCTACTTAAAACTGGCACGACAACATTTAAAAAAAATGCAGCCAAAACCCGATGCCGCCACAGAGCAGGTTTTTTGTTATTACGGCTCTTAGGTTCATCAGTATTTGTTCAAAAAACCACAAACATCCTAATTTTAAAGGCTATAGGCCCGCCCTGTATGACCGGTAAACTCAGAATATAACAAGACAGTGCGAAGAGTAGATAGACAAGGGGCAGGTAACACTCAATGAGACCCAAATGCTGCGTGAGAGCGGTAAATATTGATCAGCCTTCTAGTATAGCCGCGTGGGCTCCGGCAAAACCCAAAAACCCGATCAACACAGCCTGAGTCTCAGATCTAGGCAACACAAATAACTACAGAAACGATTACGTATAACGAAGAGCCGCAGTGGCCATTGGCGCTCCGCAATAATCGTTAGCACCACCTCATAGCAAATTGGCCGCTCTAAAAAAACTAGATACCGCCATGACCACCTTAATTACACATCGATTTGCACAGCCTCGCTCGCCGGCACGCCTTCGCCGTATCTATTCCTTAGTTAGCTTTTTTTCATTTTTTTTGGCTGCATCCCAAAGTAGATCCATCTGTTCTAGGGTGGCCAGTTCCAGACTAGAACCAGCCTCCTGCAGCCGCGACTCAACATAATTAAAGCGCTGCTCAAATTTATGACTGCCCCGACGCAGAGCGGACTCGGCATCGACCTTTGCGTGGCGACTCACATTGACGGCAGCAAATATCAAGTCACCTATTACTTCTGCCACCTCGTCAATGTCACCGGAGACCAACGCTGCACGTACCTCAGCCAACGCCTCTTCAACCTTTGCCAGTGGTCCATGAATATCAGGCCAATCGAAACCCATGTTGGCAGCGCGTTTCTGCAATTTTTGCGCGCGACTCAAGGCCGCTAAATTCATCGGGATGTCGGCCAGCGCTCGCTCCTTACCTTTGCTGACACGCTCTTGTTGTTTCAACTGTTCCCAGCGCGCTCTAATATCAGTCTCATTGCGAGCGCTTGCGTCAGAGACCCGACTTTCGAGTGTACCTGCGGGGAATACATGGGGGTGACGCCTAATTAATTTAGCGACTAAATCGGAGGCAATAGTGGCAAAGTCGAAACGCGCCTCCTCGGCCCCGAGCTGGGCATAAAATATCACCTGAAACAGTAAATCACCCAGCTCCTCCTTTAGATGGTCAAAATCGCCGGTTTCAATCGCATCAACCACCTCATAGGCTTCTTCTAGGGTAGATGGGGTAATGCTGGTGTAGGTTTGTTTTAAATCCCATGGGCAGCCGGTTTCCGGTTCACGCAGGCGCTGCATCAATGTCACTAGATCATCAACTGAGTGTTTAGGTTGCGTCATTAGTGTTTTCTTCTTGCAGAAGCGACATTCGACAACTGATTCAATCGGGCTAATAATCGGCTCAATTCATTAAAGCCTTTTACTTCAACGATTATCGACATATCGACAGTGTGTTTGCCGCGATTAGACAGAGTTTGCATGGCTGTAATATTAACTTTTTCACGATCGAGTAAGTCGGTTATGTCACGCAACAAACCCTGACGGTCAAATGCCTCGACAATCACCTCAACCGAATAAAAACTCTTGGGCGCATCGCCCCACGCCACCTGAATAATACGCTCGGGCTGTTCGCTTTCTAGCTGTAATACATTGGCACAGTCTTGGCGATGTATCGACACACCTCGACCCATGGTGATATAGCCGCTAATGGCATCACCTGGCAATGGATTACAGCAGCTAGAAATATCGGTCATTAAATTACCGATGCCGTCGATATAGACATCGGCGCCAATTTGCGGTTTAACCGGTGCCTTACTTCTGAAGGGTACGATTAAGTCATCACGTTCATCGCACGGTAGCATTTTTTGAGCAGCATTAAGAACAGTGCCCACACCTATATCACTTGCACCTACTGCGGCATAAAGATTGTCTAAACAACTTAAGCTTAAGTTGTTGGCCAATTTTTCAAAGTCCAGTTGCATCAATGCCAAACGCTTAAACTCGCGATCAAGTAAAGCTTGGCCCTCGGCAATATTTTTATCCCGAGCCTGCATTTTAAACCAGTGCTGAACACTCGCCCGAGCCTTGCTTGTGGCCAGATAGGCAAGCGCCGGTGTCAACCAATCACGACTGGGGGATTCGCGTTTACCGGTTAAAATTTCAACCTGATCAGAGCTCTCTAACTGATGATTTAACGGCACTATGCGCTGATTTACCTTGGCCCCACGACAGCAATGGCCAATATCGGTGTGCACTCGGTAGGCAAAATCCAGTGGGGTTGAGCCCTTGGGCAAATCAATGATGTGACCATCGGGAGTAAACACATAGACACGATTTTGATCTATGCCAGAATTTAAGTCATCTTGCAGTGGATCCCCACCGAGTTCTTCGTGCCAGGCGAGAACCTGTCTGAGCCAGGCGATTTTTTGTTCGTAACTATCTTCGGCTTCGTCGCTGTCAGTTCCCTTATAGCGCCAGTGTGCGCAAACACCATATTCGGCCTCATCGTGCATAGCTTGGGTGCGGATCTGCACTTCCAACACTTTATTTTCGGGCCCAACCACCGCAGTGTGAAGAGAGCGATAGCCATTTTCTTTGGGGGTGGCGATGTAATCGTCAAATTCGTGCGAAATATTGCGCCACTGATGATGCACTACTCCCAACACGCTGTAACAATCACGCTCATCCGGCACTAATATTCGCACCGCGCGGATATCGTAAACCTGAGAAAAGTTTATGCCCTTGCGAGACATCTTCCGCCAAATACTGTAAATGTGCTTGGCGCGACCGCTGATATCGGCCTCGATATTAATATCACCTAAGCGGTCGTGCAATTGAGCGACCACGCGATCTATAAAGCCTTGTCTGTCGAGACGTTTCTCATCTAGTAAGGTGGCAATTTTTTTATAGTCATTGGGCTGTAAATAACGAAAAGATAAGTCTTCCAACTCCCACTTAATATGGCCAATACCGAGACGATGGGCCAGTGGCGCATAGACATCAGCTACCTCACGCGCCACCCGGGTACGCTTACTAATGTCGACATCTTTAACCGCTCGAATCGCACAGGTGCGTTCTGCCAATTTGATCAATGCCACGCGAACATCATCAACCATTGCAACAAGCATTTTGCGCACTTGTTCCGCCTGCTCATCCGACTCCTGACCCAGCACCGATACTTCACTATCATTGCGCCGAGTGCTGATGGCGGCCATTTTTTGAACGCCCTGTACCAATTTACAGATAGTGCTACCAAATTCGCTTTCAACCCGCGCAGGCGCAAGACGACCTTCGCGGACTGCGCGATATAACACCGCTGCAATCAAGGTATCGCTATCGAGTTGGAGATCCGCCAGGATTTCTGCCATCTCAAGCCCAGTGCGAAAACTGCTGGCGCCCTCAGCCCAGATGTTCTCTGCTGCAATGGCTTTCTCTTCGGCATCCAAACTCAATTCACAAGCGCGAGACAACAATACATAATCTGCTGAGCTAAGCGGCAATACAGCCGTCAAACGGTTGAGCCAGAGATCTATATCCACTCGCCCATCGGCTTTTTTGGGGTGGTCTTGTCTAACTTTTACCATTCGCTAGGGCCCTGTGGGCGTGCTGTATTTAAAAGTGAAAAGAGAGTATTTGATTTTAATCTACTGCTTTGTAAACAGCGCCATCGACTCAATATGAGCGGTTTGCGGAAACATATCCATAACCCCCAAAGCCTCCAATTGATATCCCATAGCGGCCAGTAACTTAGCATCGCGAGCTAAAGTGGCTGGGTTACAGGAGACATAGACCACGCGACTCGCCGAAAGTTGCTGCAGCCAATTCATGGCTCCCTTCGCTCCTGCGCGCGGTGGATCGAGCAATATGGCATCAACAGGCTTTTTAGCCCAACCCAGTTTTGATACCTCGGCCTCGAGGTTAGCGCTAAAATAGCTGCAGTTATCGATACCATTAAGTTCAGCATTTTCACGCCCGCGCTGCACCATGCTCTCTGCACCTTCAACCCCGATAACCTCCAGAGCTGAACGCGCCATTGGCAAGGTGAAATTACCGACGCCACAAAACAAATCCAGCACCCGCTCATCTTTTTGCAGCCGTAGCAACGCCAACGCCTGATTGATCATGTCGCGGTTAACGCCAGCATTAACCTGAGTAAAATCACAGGGATGAAATTGCAGTTGCAGCACTTGGTCTGTTAACTGATAACTCATACGCGGATTACAAGCCTCGCCATCGAGGTCAAACAACTGCGCGTCACTGCCCGGTTTTAACCAAATACGAACGTTGTCAGCGCCAGCCAATAGTATTAGCTCGGTTAATGCCGCAGCATGCAAGCGTTTGGTATGACGAACAACCACACCCACTTCAGAATCGGTAGCGATAAGTTCAATGTGGGTAACCGCGCGGCTGCCGTGCACATGCAACAGCCACTCTCTTAACGGCGTTAACAAAACGTTAAGGCGCAAGTCCAGTACCGAGCACACATTAACATCGACTAAAGCCTTACTGTGAGCGCGGCGAAAACCTAACTCAACGGTGCCATCGTCGCGATACCACACCGCCATTCTGGCGCGCTGACGGTAGCCACTTTGCGGTGAACTCAGAGCGGGCAATATTCGCTTAGGCGTTAAACCTGACCAGCGTTGAAATTGATCCAGTACAGCCGTTTCTTTCAGCGCCAACTGCTCAGCACTGGCTACATGTTGCAAGTTACAGCCTCCGCAAGAAGCGTAGTGGATACAGGCAGGCTCACCGCGTGTGGCACTAGGCTCTAATACGTCAAGTGTGCGGGCCTCACTATAGCGGCTGTGTTCGGAATACACCTGCGCCAATACGCGCTCACCAGGCAGTGCTCCCTCTACGAATAGCGTTTTCCCCTCGGTACGAGAAATACCGCGGCCATCGTGGGAAAAATCGCTAATTAAGACTTCTTTGTTAGCACTTAGCTGAACGCTGTTGTTAGGCGCCTGACGACGGCCAGTGCGAGATTTCTGTTGCCCAGCAGGCTTTTTAAATATTCTGCGACTCACGTTCTACCCTTCGAAAAAACACCTGAAGATAAATAACGATCGCCACGATCACAAATGATCGCCACTATTACCGCGCCCTCAAGTTCTCGATCCAACTGTAATGCAGCAGCTACCGAGCCACCAGAAGAAACACCACAGAAAATGCCCTCGCGCTGAGCTAAATCAATCATTGTCTGTTCAGCATCGACCTGCGGCATGCTGACAACTCGATCTACACGGCTACGATCAAAAAAGGACGGTAAATACTCTTCCGGCCAGCGCCGAATACCCGGAATTGAAGCGCTTTCGGCCGGTTCCAGCCCAACAATTTGAATGTCGCTATCGCGCTCTTTTAAATAGGCCGAGGTGCCCATAATCGTACCAGTAGTGCCCATAGAACTAATAAAATGAGTAATAGTGCCATCGGTCTGCTGCCATAACTCAGGCCCTGTGGTTTGGTAGTGCGCCAGCGGGTTATCGGCGTTGTCGAACTGATTGAGTACCACGCCTTTACCGTCGGCTTCCATTTGTTTGGCAAGATCACGGGCACCTTCCATGCTCTGCTCTTTAGTCACCAAAATCAAATTGGCACCATAAGCGCTCATAGCCGCCTTGCGCTCGGCGGTCATATTGTCTGGCATGATGAGCGTCATGGCATAGCCTTTAATTGCCGCTACCATTGCCAGAGCTATGCCCGTATTACCACTGGTCGCCTCAATAAGCGTGTCGCCAGGGGCAATATCGCCGCGCGCCTCAGCCTGTAAAATCATCGACAACGCCGGGCGGTCTTTAACCGATCCGGCGGGATTATTACCTTCCAACTTCACTAATACAGTATTACGCCCAGAAATAGGCAAACGCTGTAAACGCACCAAAGGAGTCTTGCCAATACAGGCTTCGATCGTCGGGTATGACATCTATAGAAAATCCAGTAACAATATAGCCACCTATTTTAACCCTAAGCGAGTTCAAATTCGATGCGGATTTCACAGGCTATTAAATAGGCAAGTAAACTCCGATTTTCACCCACTGTGATGCCTGTGATAAAGTTAGAAAATTGCGAATAGGCCATTAAATACTATGAAACTACCCAGCATTCACAGTCAAGCTCTCAAAGTCATTTTACTTCCTCTCACCGGACTCAGCTTTGCCCTCTGCGCGAGCCTCATCTATCTCAATATTAGCTACACGGATAAGTTCGTTCAGCAGTATGGCAACGCACAAATTAAACAGTGGGCTCTGATGGTCGAACAGATCGGTATCGACAATAAAGAACAGATTAGTAATTTGTTTGATGCCGCTAGAGTAGAACCTTCTATTCGGGCTCTAGCCATATACTCAAACAACAATAAAGAACACCTTCATTTAGGGCCAGTTTTTGAGACCCATATTCCTCGCATCGCTACACAAAGCCTAGCTCTAATCGATAAAAGGCAAGCCACCCAGTTTAGCCAAAGCCAAAGTGGCCAGACACTACTGTTCAAAGCCGCTTTTAATGATGGTTCCAGCCTCTACCTCGAGCTCAGTAAACTGCCCTACTTATTGCTCGACTACCAAACACTTTTAAGCGGTATGCTTTTATGGCTCCTCTGCACAGCCATTGCCGCGGCTCTAACAACACATTGTAGCCGTAGCTTGGTCAATGCTCTGCGCCAAATTTGCGCCAATATCAATCAAATCTCGGCCGGCATTTTAAGTACCAACAGCGACAACAGCACCGACCAACAACACAATCGAGAACTGAGTGAAATAATGCAAAGTATCGAACAAATGCGATGTTCATTGCTACAAACGCAACAAGACAATCAATACCATACCGACCAGTCGACCAATGACTTACGTGAAACTCTCGACACCATCGAAGTGCAAAACATTGAGTTGAATATCGCCCGCAAAGAGGCGTTGGAGGCCAGCCGAATAAAATCAGAGTTTCTCGCCAACACCAGTCATGAGTTTCGAACCCCCCTGAATGGCATTATTGGCTTCGCCCAACTAGCTTTGCGTACCGAACTGAGCGAGCAACAACAAAATTATCTGCGCACTATTTTAGAGTCGTCACAGAATCTACTCACCAGTATCAACGACATTCTCGATTTCTCCAAGCTAGAAACTGGGCAATTAACACTCGACTATATGCCACTAAATCCCCGTAACTGCATTGAAGAAACTTTAAAAATATTAGCCCTCGAAGCTCAGCAGAAAAAACTGGAGTTAATCACTCTTTTCGACCCCGAACTACCGCAACAACTGCTGGGCGACCCTCTGCGATTAAAACAAATACTCAGTAACCTTATCGGTAATGGCATCAAATTTTCTGAGCGTGGCAACATTATCATTCGCGTACAACAGCTACAGACTCTAGATACACAGGTCGAAATCAAGATCAGTATCAGCGATACAGGCATCGGCCTTACTCTTGAGCAGCAACAAGAGCTCTTCAGCCCCTTCTCTCAAGCGGATACATCTAATGCCCGAGAACATGGCGGCGCCGGCCTCGGCCTGAGCATATCAAAAGGCCTGATTGAGCGTATGGACGGGCAAATTGGCGTCGACAGCAAGGTCGGTCAAGGTTCCACATTCTGGTTTCAGCTAAAATTGGGTATTGATCGAAGCAACAACCAAAACAACAACCAAAACAAGCTGTCTTTGGCTGGGCAGCGCGCTCTAATATTTAGCCGCAATTCGATGGCCACGCTGCAGCTGCAGGATCTACTAGAAAACTGGGATGTAAGCTGCGATCAGCAGAGTAGTATCGAGCAGTTACTCCCCAGAATTAGTGAGGCCAACCAATCGGGCAAACCTTATGATCTATTATTACTTGATAGCAGTTTTGATTTTAACGGCGACGACTACCAGCAATTAAAGAAAGTGATCTGGCGGGCCAGCCAGAGGTACCAATGCCGCATAGTCACTATCGCTAGCAGTGAACAGCTGTCGCTAATTGTCGATACGACTTTACATAAACTGATCCGTAACTGCCTAAAGCCGTTAATGTGCCAAGACCTACAAGTACATGTTGAACAAAGAAACAGCAAAGCCCAAAACAGCGTCGCTGTAATCACTGCCTCGCCACTAAAAAAACCGCCCTATGAAGAGGTGCCTAAAGCTCGGTCGGAAAAGGTGTTGGTGGTCGATGACAACCCGGCTAATTTACAGTTGGCCAGCGAATTATTAAAAGGTATTGGCGCAAAAGTAACCACTGCCAACAATGGCAGCGAAGCACTGCAACTATGTGCACAACAAGATTACGACCTGATATTTATGGACGTACAAATGCCGATACTCGACGGCATGGATACCACACGAGAATTACGTAAGCGCGAAGGTTCCAAAAGACGTACGCCTATAATTGCGCTCACAGCGCACGCTATGAGCGATCAAAAAACAGACTTGCTGTTGGCAGGCATGGATGATTATTTACACAAGCCAGTGAGTGAATCTCAACTGCAACATACCCTGCATCGCTGGAACCAACCCAACATTGGCAGCGGTGTTGGCAAAACCACAGTGGTTGCAGCCGTCGCGCAAGAAAAATCCGATCAAGCCAACAGTAATGTCGTGGTTGACCGAGAAAAATGCCTAGTACTTGCGAACTATAAACCTGATTTAGCCCGAGACATGCTCAGTATGTTGATCGACTCCGCCAAGCAAGACATTAAGCGATTACCACATCTGTACAGTGAGCAAAAATTTGACGAGCTGTCCGAGCGAATCCACAAACTCTACGGCAGCTGTTGCTACAGCGGTGTTCCGGCACTTAAGGAGATAAGCGGCAGACTAGACAAATTACTACAGCAAAAACAATATGTAAACATAGAACAGGAATTTATAGAACTCGGCAACGCGATTGCTGCACTACTGAATTGGAATCAAGAGTTTGATGTTGACGTCTTATTTGGCTTTGAAAATTAGACATGCATCTGTCGATACATCTCGCGACTATTCAGTGGTTTAGATCCGAGCAACGCTTGTAAAGCCCGCCGGGCGACCTGCTTAGCCACCTGACGAGTGGTCGCCAAACTGTAATCTGCAGCGGCAATCGCAAGTAAGTGAGTCCCTTGATAGCAGCCATCGCCACAAGCCACAAATCCCCTGCTCACATCCAACTGATAGTAATAGCTGGCGATAACAGGCTGCTGCAGATCGGCATCCACTGAAAAGCTCAATCCGTACCCGAGTTGTTGCAATAAAAACCATTCAAATTGTCTTAGGCAGGGCTCAAGTTCTATGTCTTGTTGGAGTGACTCAATTATCTGCCCATAGCGGGAAAATAAGAGTGTATGCGGGTCTGCTATGGGTAGCAATCGCAGTAATAGTTCATTTAGATAAAAGCCGCTGAACAACATTGTTTGTTGCAACGACACACTTCGGCCCGCCAGTTCGATATGGGTCAATGTCTTTAACTCACTTCTACCCCGGCAAGAAATAAGTAGCGGCGTAAAGGGAACCAGTAAATGCTTGTTGCCACCCTTGCGGCGACGAGCACCCTTCGCCAACACTGACAAACGCCCATATTCTGGCGTCCAAAGGTCGGCAATAACACTGGTGTCACGGTAGTTACGAGAATGCAGTATATAGGCTGGCTGCAGTTCAATGCGCACTAGAGGTTATCGTAACCCAAGCTTCTTAGAGCACGCTCATCATCAGACCAGCCCGATTTCACTTTTACCCAGAGTCTCAGCATTACCTTGCAGCCGAACAACGCTTCCATGTCACCTCGGGCATCGGTGCCAATTTGCTTAATACGGTCACCTTTATTGCCGATCAATATACGTTTCTGGCCGTCGCGCTCAACCAAAATCAAGGCGCCAATGTGGAGCACCTCACCCTGTTGAGAAAACTCTTCAATCTCTACATTCATTTGGTAAGGGAGTTCGTCACCGAGTTGGCGAGTGATTTTTTCACGCACCATTTCAGCGGCGATAAATCGCGAACTACGATCGGTAATCTGATCTTCCGGAAAGAAATGCTCACCCACAGGCAAGCGTTTGACAATTTCACGCTCTAAGGCGTCGAGGTTATTGCCGCGTAAAGCGGAAATAGGAATTATCTCACTGGCACCGACACGCTCTAGCAACTGCTCAATTTGAGGCAGAAGCGACTCTTTATCATCGAGTTGATCAACTTTATTGAGAGCAATAAGCACCGGAATTTCACAGTTTTCCAAGCGGCGAGCCACCGCTTCGTCTTCCTCAGTCCAGGCGCAGCGATCAACAACAAACACCACAACATCAACGTCACGAATAGCCGTGGAAGCGGAGCGGTTCATGTAACGATTTATAGCCTTGTCTTGGCCCAAGTGCATACCAGGGGTGTCAACAAAAATAATTTGATGATTTTCTTCGGTCTTAATACCGAGCATATTATGGCGCGTAGTTTGAGGCTTACGCGACGTTATGCTAATTTTCTGTCCCAACACATGATTAAGCAGAGTAGATTTACCCACATTAGGCCGGCCAATAATAGCAGCGTAGCCACAGCGACTCTTTTTTTCACTCACAACAACAGTCATATTTACACTCATTTTTTACCGAGCTTTACCGCTTGGGCTTGCAGTAAATTCAAGGCCTCAGCGGCGCTTTCTTTCTCGGCCAATTTTCGATTACTCGCCGTCGCCACAGTAGGCTTTGGCAACAGCTTCACTCGACACTCAACAGTAAATTGCTGAGCGTGAGACTCGCCGCTGGTGGCAATAATTTTATATTCTGGTACCGGCGCACGACACGACTGCAGATACTCTTGTAGCTGAGTTTTACTGTCTTTTGGGGTTTCATCCAGACTAATGTTTCTCACGCGTTTGGCGTACCAGTCCAGCAAATGCCGCTGACAGACATCCATGCCAGCTTCTAAATAAATAGCACCAATAATGGCTTCAACCGTATCTGCAAGAATAGAGTCGCGACGAAAACCGCCGCTTTTAATTTCACCTTCACCTAAATTGAGCTGTTCGCCCAGTTCAAACTCACGCGCCACCTCAGCCAAGGTTTCACCTTTAACCAGTTGAGCACGCAGACGACTCAAATCCCCTTCACGAGCGGCGGGAAACTTATTAAACAATGCCTCGCCCATAGTGAAATTTAAAATTGAATCTCCCAAAAACTCCAACCGTTCGTTATTGCGCGCGCCGCAACTGCGGTGCGTTAAAGCCAGATCTAGCAGTGACTCATCGGTAAAGGTATAACCCAAACGCTTAATTAATCGCTGTCGTTTAAGACTCATCATTTTTTCTTAACAACCGGCTTGGTGGGTTTACAGCAAGCCTCAACATCACTTGAGTCCAACTGGTTTTCAAAGCTCATGACCAAATCTAGATTCAGCACTTCGAGAAAAGGAACTCGCACCTCATAATTGATATTTACCAATAGACCATCGCGACTACGATCAACATCAATATTATTCGGGCCCTCGGCGCGCACATTATTGAGCATATAGTGACGCTGTATGATTGTTTTAATTTCTCTCTTATTCATCTCGCTGACCGGCTTGGCGCTTTCGCCGACAGCTTTCAATGCCTCTACCACGTACATGTTCTCCGCGTAATAAGGCACCACTTTAAAGGCAAACATCATAAAGAAACCCGCCACCATCATTACTATCAGAAAATTAAAAACTGACATACCGCGCTGCGAACAGCTGCTTATTGTTTTTTGTTTCATAATAAATACGCCTCTTAATTAGTTTAATATATTTTACTGAATAGGACCCACAGAATTAAATTTTGGCAGACTGAGCAGCCTTGGCCAATGCATCCAGACAGCAAATGCCTTACCGACAATGGCAGCTTCAGGGACTGGTCCCCAATCGCGGCTATCAGAACTATTATCGCGATTGTCGCCCATCATGAAGTAGTGACCTTCGGGAACAATCCAATGGCCTTTGCGACTTAAACGACCAGGAATAGCCGCCTTGCGCATCTGATGCTCAACGCCGATTAAATTTTCTGTAGTCCATATATATTCGGGATTACCCGGTGGCAATGCTTTAACCAGTGTCTGTTCCATACGCGCGCCATTAATAAACAAGACGTTATTAATATAACTAATGTCATCGCCAGGTAGACCGACTACACGCTTAATATAATAGGTATCCGGTTTGTGCGGCGGGAAAAAAACCATAACTTCGCCGCGTTCAGGCTGATTGATATCGATAATTTTAGTGCGAGTTACCGGCAAGCGTATACCGTAGGTAAACTTATTCACCAGTATAAAGTCACCAATTTTGAGCGTTGGAATCATTGAGCCCGATGGAATCTGAAAGGGCTCAAATAGAAATGAGCGTAACACCAGAACCACAAATAACACTGGAAAAAAAGACTTGGCGTACTCAACAACGATTGGCTCCTGCTCAGCATTGCTGCGCGCTAAAAGAAAAACTTTGTCGTCGACACCTTTTTCTAGATCCAAGTTACTAAACTGCTGATTGACCGCAGTCACCGCTAATTGGCGTTTTTTAGCTAAAAAAATCAGATCGAATAGCCACACTGCCGCACTAACGAAGACAGCGATAACCAGCAGTAGAGGAAAATTAATATCCATTCAATTCACATCCAAGTTATTTGATTGATCGGTTTAGCTGTCGAGTTTTAATACAGCAAGAAAAGCTTCCTGAGGAATTTCTACATTACCGACTTGTTTCATACGTTTTTTACCGGCTTTTTGTTTCTGCAGTAGTTTTTTCTTACGGCTGATGTCGCCGCCATAACATTTTGCTGTTACATTTTTACGCAGCGCTTTAACCGTGGTACGAGCGACGACATTGCCGCCAATAGCCGCTTGAATCGCGACATCGAACATTTGCCGAGGAACCAACTCTTTCATTTTATCAGCCAACTGGCGACCAATACGATGCGCATTATCACGGTGTACAATGAGCGCTAAAGCGTCCACTCGATCACCATTGATCAAGACATCCAAACGAACCAGTTTAGCCTCCTGAAAACGATCAAAATTATAATCCAGCGAGGCGAAACCACGACTAACCGATTTCAGGCGATCAAAGAAATCCATGACTACTTCGTTCATTGGTAAGTCATAACTCAGTGATACCTGCCCACCAACGTACTGCAGGTTTTTTTGCATACCGCGTTTTTCAATGCACAGTTTGATAACCGCGCCTATATATTCATCGGGTACCAATATATTGGCCTCAACAATAGGCTCGCGCATCTCTTCAATTGCACCAATATCAGGTAGCTTTGACGGGCTATCAATATGAATAACATCGCCGTTATTTTTGACCACCTCAAACACTACTGTCGGCGCCGTGGTAATTAAATCTAAATCGTATTCGCGTTCAAGCCGCTCCTGAATGATTTCCATATGCAACATGCCAAGGAAACCACAGCGAAAACCGAATCCCAATGCATCGGAGCTTTCTGGCTCATAGAACAGCGAAGCATCGTTGAGAGTCAATTTACCCAAGGCATCCCGAAAGGATTCGTAATCTTCGGAGGAGACAGGGAAAAGTCCTGCGTAAACCTGCGGCTTAACCTTCTCAAAACCCGGCAGTGAATCGACATCTGGCGTCTGCGCCAAAGTGATGGTGTCGCCCACAGGTGCGCCATGAATATCTTTAATACCGGCGACAATAAAACCTACCTCACCCGCTTTAAGCTCTTTACATTCTTTGCGCTTGGGAGTGAATATACCGACGCTATCGACAAGTTGTGCACGACCAATAGATTTGGTGATAATTTTGTCTTTGACCCGTAAAGTCCCCTCCATTACTCGCACTAGAGACACCACACCCAAATAATTATCAAACCAAGAGTCAATGATAAGTGCCTGCAAAGGCGCGTTTACATCTCCCTTGGGCGGAGGTGTTTTAGCCACTAGATCTTCAAGTACGGCCTCGATACCCAAGCCCGACTTAGCGCTGCACTGCACTGCATCGGTA
This sequence comes from uncultured Cellvibrionales bacterium, assembly GCA_913050115.1. Lineage (GTDB taxonomy): Bacteria > Pseudomonadota > Gammaproteobacteria > Pseudomonadales > Cellvibrionaceae > UBA1124. Next base: position 34,887 of record CAJWZU010000003.1, on the reverse strand, counting down.
GCATCAATGCCAATAATATCTTCAATTTCTTCCGCGACTCGCTCAGGTTCAGCCTGTGGTAAGTCCATTTTATTAAGCACCGGGATAACTTCTAGCCCTTGTTCTAAAGCGGTGTAACAATTAGCGACGGACTGGGCCTCGACGCCCTGGGCGGCATCCACAACTAACAGCGCACTTTCACAAGCTGACAGAGAACGGGACACCTCATAAGAGAAGTCGACATGACCAGGCGTATCAATAAAGTTCAACTGATAGGTTTTGCCGTCTTGAGCATTATAATCGAGCGTTACGCTCTGCGCTTTAATGGTGATACCGCGTTCACGTTCAATGTCCATTGAATCGAGTACTTGGGCATCCATCTCCCGTGCGCTAAGACCGCCGCAATGCTGGATAAAACGGTCAGCGATTGTCGATTTACCGTGGTCAATGTGGGCGATAATACTGAAGTTACGAATATGGCTTAAATCGGACACTGGATACCTGTAAGTTGATATTGCTTGCCGTGGATAGTGCTTTGGCATAGCCCATTGGCTGAATAAGAAAAGGCCCTTAAGAGGGCCTCTGAATGGATCAAGTTTACTGTATTTCAAGCATTTAAGCTATGCGAGCTTAATCAGGTCGTTGTAACATATTCGAACGGTCAGATACCGCTAACTGGGCGCAAGCGCTCCACTACAACTGGCTGAAAACGTGAGTCGTTTCGATAATGAGCAGCATGACAGCGCACCGCGAAGGCGCCTGTGGCAGTACCGAACACAGCGCCCAACACCGCAGGCAATTCTCCGACAAAAAGAAAGTGACCCAAGCTCGCCCCCAGCAACAATGTCAACAGAGGCAATATATAAACAAACATGGCTCCCAGAGCTACAATATCCTCTGGGATACCGACATCAATAGTAGCACCCACTTCAAACGAAGAGGCTTTGCGCCCTTGTAGTAACACACGTAGATAATGTGGACGGCCCGCCCACTTTGCCAACAAGCTTTGCCCACAACCCTTTTGTGCAACACAACTGCCACAGGTTGAGCGCTGTACTGTCTGGACCCACAGACAATCAACCTCTACCGACACTACTTGGCCACTTTCAATCAACACCAACGCCTCCTTGAGTAGCGGCCATTAACGGCACGATAGAAGCCGCTACCCGCTGTATGGTTTGTAACGGGATTTCACCTACTACTGTGACACGAAAATATTCATCACCTACTTGTAAACGAGACAAATATACCGCTGTGGCTCCGCGCTGAGCCCGCCCCTCAAGCGCAGCTACTTCAGCTACCGGCTCAATAAAGACTGAAAAGCTGGTTAACCCATCGGTGAACATTAAGACATCGCGCCAAACCGAGTCACCCTCAAGCTGCTTGCGTTCCTGCCCAGTAAACAAAAAACCCGCGGGCAACCAATTAGCCTGCCATATCTCAGCCGTTGGCGGCTGTAATAAATTGCATTCCGACAAGGCATGATCAGCCATGCGATGACTACTGCTCGCCAATGTTGGTACCGCCGGGCCCGCCGAAGCAACCGGCCCCAGATCTAATTCGACAAACTGAAAGCGCTCGAGGACTTTTTTATTACGGCCGATTAATAGCGACTTAAGCAATATGCCCGTCTCTCTATCAACACTTAAACTGTAGCCATAACGAAACTGGTCGCGCGGCACGACATCTAATACCCAGGCTTCACGACCTGCCACACGTTCCGAACCGCGAAGATAAAAAAGATAAAAATGCTCAAGACTGGAGTAATTAGAAGACAGGCCCTGCAAACGCCCGGACAACAACTGATCGCCAATATAATCGCAGTCAACCTTGCGTCCAGTACGAAATATTTCTCGAGCCGGCCCGGTCAGATGCTCAAGCCGCTCGTATTCAACGCCATTAACGACCGAATGCGACACCCGCAAAGTTTCCTGTGAGCCGCCATATTCGTAAGTAAATAAACCGCGATAATCTAATTGACGCGTCGATTCTGACATGCGCGCTAATAGGCTCTCAATCTCTGCAGGGGGCGATACCGCATGCACAGATGAAGGTGACAACAGCACACCAAGACATAAAATTCGAATAAGGCCCGCCCACCAAAAAAATTTCATTGAGGCGACACCCCTTACTTAGTTATTGGCGCAACCGAGCCCGCAGGCTCGCCAAACCGCTCTTGTGTATCAAGTTCGGCCACACGTGCAAATGGCATCATGCCACGACTAGCATTGAGTGCGGCGTGCTCGGCATGCTCTAACATCAAGTGGTTCAAATATGCCTGCAACTCAGCATTGTAAGCATTAGATTTAGGCTGAGCAGGCGCACTCTGACGAGGCACAAAGTCGACCTGACGCCCTAAAGTCGCCGGCCTATAACCAGCCGCACTCACTGTGCGCGCAGCCATCTCGGGTGCACCATAGCCGATAGGCAGCCCACTTGGGGTCGAAGATGAAACCGCTGCAGTAATGTTCTCACCCGCTGTTTGTAGTGGCGACTGATAACTCTGCACCCCAAAAACTACAGCCCCAGCAACCGATGCCGCCACAGCCACTCGACCTAGGGTCGACCAAAGCGCCGCAATCTTACCCGCACTCTTAGAAACAATACTCTCGTCGCGTATATCAAACTCGGAATCAGCGGCAATAGCAGCAGATATAGAGGCTGACAAATCAGTGTAACTAACTGCAGGAAGATCCTTGCGTATAGCCGCACCAATTAACTGATAACGCTGCCATTCTTGCTTTAATTGGAGGTCATCCTCCGACGCCTTTAAAATACGGCGAAGCTCAAATTCAGACGCCTCATCATCGACCAGTGCTGATAAAGCTTCGCTCTGCGATAAAGAAATTATAGCTTTAGGCATTCTTGTTCGACCTCTATCTTAAATCAGTTGGCATTAAACCCGCCGCAACAAGGGCGTGCTCAACAATAATATACATCAGCTAGTGTATCGACCTCAGCATTACAAAATGGTTCAACGGTGAGAATGATCACACGTGTATAAAGACCGCTATCACTTATTCAATCCCATCCATGAGAGGGCGAATCTGCTTATCAATCGCCTCTCTCGCTCGAAATATGCGCGAACGTACAGTACCCACAGGGCACTCCATAATATCGGCAATGTCTTCATAGCTAAGCCCTTCGAGCTCTCGCAACGTTACCGCCGTACGCAAGTCTTCGGGCAAATCACGAATCGAACGATTCACTGCAGCCTGCAATTCATCCCGAAACAAGTTGTTTTCCGGAGTATCAAGGTCTCGTAAGGGCTCGCTACCGGCGTGAAACTCGACATCATCGATATCGACATCCCGAGCTGGCGGCCGGCGTCCCCGCGATACCAAATGATTTTTGGCCGTATTAATACCAATCCGATACATCCACGTATAAAAGGCACTGTCACCACGGAAATTAGCTAATGCGCGGTAAGCCTTGATAAAAGCCTCCTGCGTAACATCGTCAACTTCGGCATGATCGCGTATATAACGACCGACAATCGCCTTAATTTTATGCTGATATTTTAAAACCAAGAGATCAAAAGCGCGCTTATCGCCCTTTTGCACCCGAACCACTAATTGCTGATCCGTCTCTCGCGCCTGAAACTGCGCTGTCATTATATTAACCCCAAAACAAGCTGCTAAGTAGATTACTAAGCTGCGATAAAGTTCAACAAAAAATCATTTATTAAAAACCTAGGTATAATGCACTCATTCATCGGCAAGCGTGCAAACAAAAAATTATGAGCAACTATTATAACCACGATGTACTTGTAATCGGCAGCGGCGCAGCGGGATTAACCCTCGCCCTGCAACTAGCCGACACCGCCCGCGTTGCTGTCATTAGCAAAAACGAAGCCGAACTGGGCTCGACCCGCTATGCCCAAGGTGGCATTGCCGCTGTACTCGACAGCCAAGACTCAATCGACGCCCACGTCAGCGACACCCTTAAAGCCGGCTCCGGCTTGTGCCATGAGGACGCCGTGCGCTTTACTGTTGAGCGCTCACGGGCAGCTATTACTTGGCTAATTGAGCAAGGCGTAGGTTTTACCCGCGACGATAATAGCACCAACCAAAGTAGTGATGGCTACCACCTCACCCAAGAAGGTGGCCACAGCCATAGGCGAATAATTCACAGCGCCGACGCCACCGGATTTGCTGTCCATAATACGCTATTAGAGCAAGCGAGAAGCCGCGATAACATTGAAGTTTTTGAACGCCACGCTGCAGTCAATCTAATCACACAAGCGGATTCGGGCTCAAAAAAATTACGCTGCAGCGGCGCCTATGTGCTCGACTGCCAAGCTGACCAAGTAGCACTTTTTCAAGCCAAAGTAGTTGTACTTGCAACCGGCGGCGCCAGCAAAGTCTACCTTTACACCAGTAATCCCGACGGAGCCAGCGGCGACGGCATCGCCATGGCTTGGCGCGCAGGCTGCCGAGTCGCCAACATGGAGTTCAATCAATTCCATCCGACCTGCCTCTACCACCCGCAGGCAAAATCATTTTTAATCACTGAAGCCTTGCGTGGCGAAGGCGCTCACTTAAAACTCCCCGACGGCGAACGCTTTATGCAGCGCTTTGACGAGCGATGCGAACTCGCCCCGCGCGATATCGTTGCGCGCGCCATCGACCACGAGATGAAGCGTCTCGGTTGCGACCACTTGCTGCTCGATATTAGCCATAAATCGGCTGAGTTTATTGCCAGCCACTTCCCCACAGTTAAAGCGCGCTGCCTAGAATTTGGCATAGACATCACCCGCGAAGCTATTCCAGTAGTACCGGCCGCGCACTATACTTGCGGTGGCGTTATGGTCGATCACAACGGTCAAACCGACCTTAACAATCTTTACGCCATTGGTGAGACATCCTTCACCGGCTTGCACGGCGCTAACCGCATGGCCAGCAATTCACTATTAGAATGCATTGTTTACGCGCAATCGGCAGCGGACAAAATTCGCCTTGACTTGCCCCGCATTAAGAATCCTGAGCAATCTCCCAACTGGGATGACTCACGCGTCACTAACTCCGACGAAGATGTAGTAATTTCTCATAACTGGGACGAATTACGACGTTTCATGTGGGACTATGTAGGCATTGTGCGCACCAAAAAGCGCTTGCAAAGAGCCTCCCACCGCATCAGCCTACTGCAAAAAGAAATTGCCGAATATTACAGCAACTACAAGATCAGTAGCGACTTAATCGAGCTGCGTAACCTCGCCAATGTGGCGGAACTTATCATTAATTCAGCCATCGACCGCAAAGAAAGCCGCGGCCTTCACTACTCACTCGACTACCCAGAACAATCCGATACCGCACGCGACACTATATTGATGCCCACTAACTATGCGGCACAAGATATTATTGTCAGTAAATTTTAGACTTATAAACGCAACCGAACCCGCAGGCGACGCAATTCATCGGTATCGACAGCGTCAGAAAAAATAACCACCGTGCACCCAGCACCGTTCAATGTTCGAAAATAAAGAATAACTAAGTTCGGCCACAGCAACGCACTATTGAACTCTAACGTGGAACACTGCCCCAGACGATCAGCCCAGATCCACCGCGCGTCTTCGAAATATAATCGCCCCCCTATGGAGCGCCTGTACCCACAGATCCCGCAATAAAACGACACTATGGATAACGATTGCAGCACAAGCAAGAGAGCGATAGAAAGGTCAACAATGTAATACAAATAAAAAAATGACAGCAAAACCGCACCATGAACCAACCATAGCAAGGACAATAAACAACCAGAGGGCCCCAGAGTTATCGACCGAAACGACATCCCACAGCACGACTCATTCAATGTAGCGCCATCAAACTTTTGCTTGCATACCTGTATTTTCTCGGACAATAGTCACTATCCTTAATAATTCAGGATCTTCTGGATCATTACGACTTAACAGCCATGAATATATATCCTGATCTTCGCAATCCAACAATTTCCAGTAACGCTCTTTATCTTGCTGAGCTAGCGTCTCATAGATGTTTGATAAAAATGGCTGCAGCACCAAGTCCAGCTCGAGCATGCCGCGACGGCTACCCCAAAACAGTCGATTTATTTCCATAACGGCCTAGCCTTCTTATGAATTATAGAAGCAATAATTACAAAAGATGATTATAAACTGAAACACCCATCAACACACTGGCCGAGAGTTGCTGCAATGATTATGATGGGACAACATTTGAGACGGTACCTATAATGACCTCCGCACATCAGAATCGCACTTTTATCGCAGATCTTCAACACGAGACAATACTGACGATAAAGGGTCCGGATGCCAGTAAATTCCTGCAGGGACAGGTTACCTGTGACATTCGCACCATTATCCATGAGTCATCACTGGGTGCCCACTGCACGCACAAGGGCCGCATGCTTTTTAGCTTTTTAGCGCTAGCTTCAAATCCAGAAAATATTTATTTGCGCCTGCCCAAAGAGCAGGCTCACAGCGCTTTAGCCGCACTTAATAAATACATAATTTTCTCCAAAGCTAAAGCTGAAAAAATCTCTATCGACTGTTTGCAGCTAGGCCTATGGGGACCCGATGCTCGCAGTGTAATAACCTCGATTCTCGGACACTGCCCAGTCAACAATGCTGAATTCATCCAAACCGATCTGCACACCGTTATTCAGCTCGAGGAATCACGCTTCGAGTGCTGGCTTCACTCCAGCAATACGACCGATAACAGCAACACACTGGTCAAACTCCAGCAAAACGCAGCGCCGAGCAAATATGAGCACTGGCAGCTTATTGATATTCAGAGCGGTATCGGCCATGTATACGCACCCAACACCGAACAATTCATTCCGCAAATGCTGAACTACCAAGCACTCGGAGCTATTAGCTTTAATAAAGGCTGTTATACCGGCCAAGAAATCGTTGCCCGCATGAAATACCATGGCAAAATCAAACGCGAGATGTACCGCGTTAGAGGCGACACCTTCAATCCACCGCTACCTGGAGCCCCGGTTTACACCGCCAGTAGCGAGCGAAGCGTAGGCAGCATAGTTATCGCCAGCCAAATCGACAATAACTTTGAAGCATTATTAGTTGCCACAGCTGCCAGCGTCAAAACACAGGCTTTGTTTCTCGACACGCAACAACAGCAAAAGCTCACCCTACTTGAGCTGCCTTATGTTACGAATGAGGCGTAGCAACACTAATAGCAGCCTCACTTAAAAATAACACCATCGAGCTGGAACGCAGGCCATCATCGGCGCCAACAACTCTTAGCGCAGCCCTGTTACTAAAAAACATCTATCTTTTAATGCATGAAACACTTAAGACACCAACAACACGCCACGACATACAACCATATTGAGACTATAGAATTGCAGCGATTTATCGCCTCTTACGAGCTAAACAGACGAGAGGCTAAGACCAGAAGCCACGCTTAAAAATCTCGCAACTCTATGCTGATCACGCATCGCAATAACGGGCCGCATCGAAAAAACAATAGAGACCCTCACCATCAGTCAGGCACGCTCCAATCAATGGCTGCGCAACCTCGTTTTAACAAATAATTATTAGCCTGCGAAAAATGTCGACACCCAAAAAACCCGCGATAAGCTGATAGCGGCGACGGATGTGGTGCACGTAATACCAGATGGCGCGACTCATCGATCAGCCGACCCTTTTTTTGCGCATAAGCACCCCACAACATAAACACCAGCCCCTCAGATTGAGCATTCAACAAATTAATAACAGCGTCGGTAAACAACTCCCAGCCTCGCCCTTGATGAGAACCCGCCACGCCCTGCTCCACCGTTAGCACCGCATTAAGCAGTAACACGCCCTGCCTAGCCCACGATTGCAGACACCCATGGCTGGGCGTGTTAACAGACACATCTTCTACAACCTCTTTGTAAATATTTATTAAGGAGGGGGGAATACGTACACCTTTAGCGACCGAAAAAGATAAGCCATGCGCCAACCCAACACCATGATAAGGGTCCTGCCCCAACACTACGACTTTAACTTCCTTTAAAGGCGCCGCATCAAAAGCACTAAACACCTGATGCAGCGGCGGATATAAAACTTTATCCAGCTCAACCTCCCGGGTTAAAAAACTCTCCAAACCCTTCATATACGGATTCTTAAACTCAGCACCCAAAGCCTGCAGCCAAGCACTGCTCAATTTAGGAAAAACACCACCAGTAAACATCGCCACACCTTTTCCATCTATAGTCATAAGTACTGTCGGACATTCAACATTTTAAACACTCCCATACGCTAACAGATTTAATCAGACAGATAGGCAAAGATGAGTTTTTCATGCTATCTTGCCCAGACTGCTTATATACATAGATAATAAATAGTAGTGATAGCAGGGAAAAACAGAATAACAACAAGCTCTGGGGTGAAACTTTGGCAACATCAATTCCCTTTAGCGCAGGTGTTTCACCAGCGCAAATGACAATCTTAATAAGATTAATCCTGTGGTTAATACCCCTGGCACTTGCGTGTCTGTTAGGCTTGAGCGTCTACAACGATATATCGGCGCTATCGGCACGTAGCCATTCAGCACCGGCGCAAAGTATAAACGCCGCCAAGAATGGTTCCACAATGAATGCTTCCTTACTTTCATCGTTCAATTTATTGGGCAAATTAGGCGAATCCCCAACCCTCGTTAAAATCAATCGCAACCTGCCTCAAACTCGCCTACAGTTCGAGCTAAAAGGCGCATTCACCAATACCGATACTGACGAGGCCAGCGCCCTTATCGCCGGTTCCAAGGGTAAACCCAGCAAGCGATATAGAGTTGGCGATACACTTCCCGGGGGTGCCAAACTACATTCAGTTTCGGCTGATTCTGTTACGCTTGATCGCGGCGGTAATCTTGAAGTATTGAGCTTCCCCAAAGCTAAGAGTATAAGTTCAGGAAGAACGTCCTCTCGCACCAGTCAATCCCGTGCACGGACCACTTTGCGCGGTGGTCAGAATTCTAAAAAATCTATAAATTCAAGTTCACAAAACAGCAGACTTCGTTAAAATTAAAGATTACTGATCTAACATGTACATTATTTCCTGACCTGCCCAAATAACGACAAAAGAAACAAAATAATGATAAAAAAATTAAAGCTCTCCACTTCAAGATGTATCCGTTATGGCGTACTGGCCTTAACTATAGCGCTAACGTCTGGCGATGCCTTAGCACAACAGGGCAAAGTATCGCTAACGTTGGACAACGCCGATGTTAGGGAGCTAATTCGCTGGGCTCAGGATGTCACCGATAAAACAATCATTATCCATCCTAATGTAAAAGGTAAGGTCACTGTAATAGCCGGCGACCCTATGACTGAGGGTGAGGCATATCAGGTATTTTTGTCGACTCTACAGGTACATGGATTTTCTGTGGTTGAAACGGCCACATCGATTAAAATTATCCCCGACGCACTCGCCAAACAGTCAGCCATTCCTTTACTTAGTGAAAACGGCGCCAGTGCGGAAGAAATGGTGGTACAGATTATCAAGGTTGAAAACGTCGCCGCCACTCAACTAATTAACATCCTACGGCCACTAGTTCCGCAAGTTGGGCACTTGGCGGCCTACCCCGCCACCAACTCACTGATCATCGCCGATCGAGCCAGTAATATCGAAAAGATTGCGCGAATCATCAAGGAAATAGATCAGACTGGCGGCGCTGAAATTGAGATGATAAGCCTAGAGTTTGCCGGCGCTAAGGACGTATTGGAAGTAATTCAAAAGCTGATTCCAAGCGCATCATCTAAAGTTAGTACTTCATTAGGTATCACAATTGCTGCCGACGAGCGCTCTAACAGTTTGTTGCTCAGCGGCGACCCTGCCATGCGCGCACAAATTCGTCAACTCGCACAACGTTTGGACCAACCACTAGCGGGTAATGGCAATACTCAAGTGTACTTTCTGAACTACGCCACTGCCTCGACCATTGCACCAATTTTAGAGAGCATGAGCGGCAGCGTACAACGCAGTGATAAAAACACACAGGCAGAAGCTGAAGAGTTCAGTATTCAAGCTAATGAAGAACTAAACGCCATCGTCGTCACTGCTCCTCCCTCCCTTCAAAGCACCATCAAAGGCGTTATCGCAACGATGGATGTTCGTCGTGCTCAAGTATTAGTGGAAGCGCTCATTGTTGAAGTTAATGAAGGCTCTGGCACTGAAGTTGGTGTGGAATGGGCTACTCTAGGCAACAACAATCAAGTTCTCGGCACAGCCGGTTACCCCGGCGGCAATCCAACCGGATTGTTAGGAAGCAACCCTACAACCAACCCGATTACATCTGTTGCTCGAGGCCTTTCACTCGGCTATTTAAATGGTTCTCAAGGTATAACCGCCGTTATCAATTTACTGGCCGGTGATAAAAATGCCAACATTCTGTCTACACCCACCATTATGGCCCTCGACAACGAAGAAGCCCGTATCTTTGTCGGCGACAACGTCAGTGTAGTAACGGGTTCTAGTCAGGGAACCAATAACAATACGCCGTTCCAAACCTTCGAGCGTAAAGATATAGGCATAGGCCTTACTATTACCCCCCGTATTAACAACGATGGCTCGTTAACACTCGCTATTGAGCAAGAAGTTAACGATATTAGCGAAGGTGCTACCCCTGAGGATACTCGTTTTAGTAAGCGCGAATTTAATACTCGCGTATTAGTTGAAGACGATCAGGTTCTCGTTTTAGGTGGCCTGATTAAGGACACTATCACCCAGTCGGAAAATAAAGTTCCGCTACTAGGCGATATCCCTGTGCTGGGCCACCTGTTCAAGTCATCTAAGAACGTCACGGTTAAAAATAACTTAATGTTGTTTATACACCCTAAAATAATTCGCAGCAAAGAGACTAGCCGAGAATTATCGCTCAGTCGTTATAAGTACATGCGCGAAAATCAAAAGGATTTCCGCGGAAAAGTTGATACTTTGTTTCTGGGGCAGGAATTGCCGGCGCTGCCGATAAAGGATCGCTTTCAATTAGAAGCGCCAACCACGTCTGAGCAAGAATAAGCGAGGACGATGCCATGAGCGACACCACAGATCAGATTCAAGAAGGTTCAGCCGATGGCGAGTTCGATGACGTGAGCGACACCACAGGTCAGATTCAAGAAGATTCAGCCAATGGAGAGTTCGATCACGAGAGCGACACCACAGATCAGATTCAAGAAGATTCAGCCAATGGCGAGCTCGATCACGAGAGCGACACCCCGGATCAGATTCAAGAAGATTCAGCCGATGGTGAGCTCGATCACGAGAGCGATACCACGGATCAGATTCAAGAAGATTCAGCCAATGGCGAGCTCGATCACGAGAGCGACACCACAGATCAGATTCAAGAAGATTCAGCCGATGGTGAGATCGACAGCAGAGGACCTCAACCGCTGCTGCCCTTCGCTTTTGTAAAACGCTTTAGCGTCTTGCTACTACCGGCATCCAGTGAAGAACTGCGCGCCACCGCGATTTACACTAAAGCGCCAACGCTAGAAGCCATGGCTGAGATTAGACGTGCAAGCGCACTTCCTGTGTCATTTGAAAGAGTCGATGAGGTCGATTTTGATCGTGCACTTACCAGTGTTTATGAGAAAGACTCCTCTGCCACCATGCAAATGGTGGAGGGGTTAGGCGATGACATGGATCTTGCCAGCCTAGCAGAGTCGGTACCAGAAACCGAAGACCTACTCGAACAAGAAGATGATGCCCCGATTATTCGTTTAATCAATGCCCTGCTCAGCGAAGCCATTAAACAGGGTGCCTCAGATATACATATCGAAACCTTTGAAAAACGTTTAATTGTACGTTTTCGTATCGACGGTGTATTGCGCGAAGCAGTGCAACCCAAACGTGCCCTGGCACCGTTACTGATTTCACGCATTAAAGTTATGTCCAAACTCGACATCGCTGAAAAACGTGTACCACAGGATGGACGCATGTCACTGAAAGTCGGTGGTCGCGAAATCGATGTACGCGTCTCAACCATGCCTGCTAACTATGGCGAACGCATCGTAATGCGTCTACTCGACAAGCAAGCCGGCCGCTTAAACCTGGCAAATATGGGTATGCTGCCAGAGGAAGAAAAACGCCTCAGTAATCTGCTGCATAAACCACACGGGATTATGCTAGTAACAGGCCCGACAGGATCGGGTAAAACCACCACTCTTTACGCCGGTCTGTCGCACATTAACGACAAAGCTAAAAACATTCTTACCGTCGAAGACCCGATCGAATACAACCTAGAAGGGATCGGCCAGACACAAGTCAACACCAAGGCAGATATGACCTTTGCTCGCAGCCTGCGCGCAATGCTTAGACAAGATCCTGACATAGTCATGATTGGCGAAATCCGAGATCTGGAAACTGCCGAAATAGCTATTCAAGCCAGTTTAACCGGCCATCTGGTGCTGTCCACGCTGCACACTAACACGGCCATTGGTTCGATCACTCGGATGGTAGATATGGGTATTGAACCGTTCCTGCTCTCGTCGAGCTTGATCGGTGTGTTAGCACAACGCTTAGTGCGCACCTTATGCCCACACTGTAAAGAAACCCATGTAGCTGATAAAGCCGAATGCGAAATGTTGCAACTGGATATTACTAAGCCGCCAACTATATACCGGCCGCACGGCTGCGAAAAATGCAATCAGCACGGCTACAGCGGTCGTACTGGCATCTACGAATTAATCGATATCGACGAAGAACTGCGTAGTCTGATTCATAATCGCGCTTCTGAGGCCGAACTCACCGCCTGTGCACGAGCTAAAAGTTCTGGGATTCGAGGCGATGGCATCGCCCGTATCCTTGCAGGTGAAACCTCGGTCGAAGAAGTTTTACGGGTAACACACAATGACTAATCAAATTTCGATAGCGAGCGGTAATTAAACGTGGCTGCATTTGACTACGTCGCTCTTGACGCCAAAGGTGGCCAGAAAAAAGGCACGCTAGAAGCCGACAGCTCACGCCAAGCTAGGCAACTTTTGCGGGATATGGGCTTGATGCCGCTGTCCATGGATGAAAGCGCCAAGAGTCTCAAGAATAAAAGCAAAAGTAGTATTAGCTTTTTTTCACCATCACTCAGCACCTCAGATTTAGCCTTAATCACGCGCCAACTATCGACTCTAATTCAATCTTCATTGCCTATAGAAGAGGCATTAACCACTGTCGCACAGCAAAGTGAAGACCCAAAAGTTAGCTCTATAATGTCCGCGGTACGCTCCAAAGTTTTAGAAGGCCATCCACTGGCCAGTGCTATGGCAGAATTCCCGCGCGCTTTTGACCAACTCTACCGCGCCACAATTTCTGCAGGCGAGCACTCTGGTCACCTCGATTTAGTGATGGAGCGCCTCGCCGATCACACTGAAAGCAGTCAAGAGTTTAGCCAAACGGTTAAAATGGCGATGATATACCCAATCATCTTGCTGCTGATGGCTGTCGGTGTAGTTGTTGGTCTAATGACCTTTGTGGTACCTAAAATAATCAAGGTTTTTGCCGGTTCCGGGCAAGAGTTGCCTTTTTTAACTCGGGCACTGGTCTCGGCCAGTGAGTTTATTGGTAGCTATGGTTTTTTAGTGGTAATACTACTAAGCGCCGCTACAGCCGCCTTTATCTACGCTATGCAGCAAAAAGCCTTTCGTATGCGCGTACACAAGCGCATGTTGCACATGCCTTTTTTCAAGAAACTGGTTCGCGGTTTTAACGCTGCCCGCTACGCCAGCACGCTTAGCATCCTCAGTTCAAGTGGCGTCCCCTTAGTGGAAGGCATGAAAATTGCCAGCCAAGTATTGTCGAATGACTTTATGCGTCTGAAACTTAATGAAGCGACAACGCGAGTCAGTGAAGGCACCAGCCTGAACAAAGCACTGGCCGAGAGCCGCTATTTTCCCCCGATGATGCTACACATGATTGCCTCGGGCGAAGCATCTGGCCAGCTCGACAGCATGTTGGAGCGAACGGCTAAACACCAAGAACGCGATTTAAAATCATTAATAACTATGATCGTCGGTCTGTTTGAGCCGTTTATGTTGGTATTTATGGGCGTATCCGTACTGATGATTGTGATGGCTATTCTAATGCCTATTATTGATATGAATGACTTGGTTATGTAGCCTTCTAGCACTTAAACTTTAAATATTAAATTTCTCTGGAACCTCCTATGCGAGCTGTTATGAACGTACCTGCTAAAAATTTTCGCCAAACAGGCTTTACTCTGATCGAGATCATGGTAGTTGTAGTCATAATCGGACTATTGGTTGGTCTGATAGGACCGAAAGTTCTAGGTCGCGCCGGTGATGCTCGAATGACCGCCGCTAAAAGTGATATCAGCAATCTCGGCCGCGCCCTAGACATATATAAGCTCGATAATTACAGCTATCCCAACACCGACCAAGGTCTCCAAGCACTGGTCACTGAGCCTTCAGGCGAGCCAGAAGCGCGCAATTGGAACCCAGATGGTTATTTGCCCAAAGTACCTAATGATCCTTGGGGTACAGAGTACATATACATGAGCCCAGGCGTGAACGGCGGCAAGTACGATCTATACACTTTAGGTGCCGATGGACGTGAAGGCGGTGAAGGTGAAGCTGCGGATGTAAACAGCTGGGAGCTGTAAACTAGCCCCCTTCAATCACCATGCAAGCTCGTAACGCTGTGCAAAAGTTCAATATTCGGTCAGAGAGCCAGCAAGGGTTTACTCTGATCGAATTAATGGTCGTTGTTGTGATAATTGGTGTCATGGCCGCACTATCTACGATGTCTGTGGGCGGCAATGATATGCGGCGCCTGCAAAGTGAGGCCAACCGCCTGCAACAGTTTATTACCTTGACGCAAGACGAAGCTATTTTTCGTCAGAAAAATTTTGGCCTCTATCTGAGCAGCAGCAACGAATATTCGCTGCTTACGTTTGATCCTCAAGTCCATCTTTGGGTTATTAGTGAAGAAGAGGCATTTCAGGCATATCCGCTTCCCGATGGAATAGATATAGATATTCTAGTCGATGGGGAAATACAGCAATTACCTATACCGGAGTCAGTGCAAGAAGGTTGGGAAGACGATAAGGATTTTGATATTGAAGAACGTCTATTGCCACAAATATTGATGTTGGCCAGTGGCGAGGTTTCGCCCTTTGAAATTGAGCTTACACTCAGTAACGACTCATTGCTCTCGGTACTAATATCCACTGATGGTTTCTCTGCGGTGACTATAGAGACACATAATGACGGTCGTTAAGTTGCGCAAAAGCTGTGGTTTTACTCTACTAGAAATTATGGTGGCACTGACTATATTCTCGGTCTGCGCCATGGTATTAATCCAGCAGAGCAGCCGCAGCGCGCGCCAATCACACTACTTACAAACTCGTACCCTCTCGACTTGGTTAGCCGAAAACGAGCTGCATCAATTGCGGAGTCAACTCGAATGGCCGGAGCCGGGCAAAAAAAGTAAACGGCTGGATCTTGGCAGTCGCGAGTGGCAAGTTATCACCGAAATTAAAGAAACATCTCATCAATATTTACGCCAAGTTGATGTCTCTGTATCTGAGTACATTCCTAACGAAAAAACGCAAAATTTCACCTTGAGCAGTTATCTAGGCAAACATTGATGAGCCGTGACAGTCGCAAGTTCTCAGAGTCTTACCAAATAGGCTTCACCCTGCTGGAAGTAATGATTGCTATCAGCATTTTTTCCTTTTTGGCGATCGGCAGTTATCAGTTACTCAGTAGTGAAATTAGTGCACAGGGTCGCCTCAAAGCTCACTCGTCGCAGCTGTACAACTGGCAGCGTTCCATGAGGCTTATTCTGAGTGATTTTCAGCAAGCCGCTGCGCGCCCAATTCGCGGAGAATATGGCGATAAAGAAAGTGCTATGAAAGGGCTAAGCGACAGCGTCAGTTTCACCCGATCAGGTTGGGCCAACCCTTTTCAGCACCCTCGCAGCGCGCAACAACGAGTACAGTATGAGTTGGACAGCGACGATGATGGCAATAGCTATCTAGTACGGCGCTACTGGCAGGTGCTCGACCGTGGCCAAGATAGCGAGGCACGAGAGCAAATCATTATGCGCGACCTCGAAGAGATTCGTTTTCGCTATCGCGACATCACTGGCAAATGGTTTGACAAGTGGCCCCCCACCAGTTCACTCAGTGAAACTAAAGATCGGGATTTACCGGTAATGGTTGAATTTAATTTTAATAGTTTAACTCTGGGTGAATTCACTCGAATAATTAATATTAATAGAGTGCAACCTAAACCTAAACCCGAAGAACAAGAACAAGAACAAGAAGATCAAGATCAAGATCAAAGCGAGAGCGAGAGCGACAATGAGAACGAGAGCGGGACCGAGACCGAGACGTCCCGCGACCGCGCTTCTGAACAGGAAGAGACATCAAGGCCATGACATCCAATGCACGCCTACAGCAACGCTTACTAAAGCACTCTCAACATCGTCAAACCGGTGTCGCGCTCATCACTATGTTGATGATTTTTGCCATTATTACTATTATGACAGCGGACAGTACTGAACGTATGGGTCTGGATATCCGCAAGACTGGTTTTTATCTACACAATGCACAGGCCAATGAATACGCTCTTGGCGCAGAGTCTCTAGCTCGGCAAATACTTTTTGATGACTTCGAGGAAGATGCAAAGACAAGTGCTAATGACCATTTAACTGAATTATGGAATAGCGTTATTATTCCCGTAGAATATAACGGCGGCGAATTTGAAATAGTTATTAGGGATTTACAGTCACGCTATAATTTAAATAACTTACTCGATGAAGACGGCAAGATTAATCCCGACGAGTTAATTGACTTCAATGCCCTGCTGAGCAAGTTATCCCTAGCAAGCAATGCAGCTAATAATATCGCTGACTGGCTGGATAACGATACAACCCCCATTGGCTACTACAGCGAGGACACCAGCTATTTAAACAAAACGCCAGGTTATCGCGCAGCTAATCAGTCCATCGTTAACAGTTCAGAGCTACTGTCCGTAGCTGAAATTGACTTCGAAGCTTATAGGATACTGTCGCCTCTGGTGGCAACGCTTCCAAGCATGACTCAAATCAACATTAATACTGCGCCAATATCGGTGTTAGCTATGATAAGTGGTAAACTTGACCCTGAAAAGATCGTTACTGCCCGCGAATTACTGCCTGATGGCTTTACCAGTACCCAAGAGTTTTTAGAGTCAGAGATGGCTTCGGGCGCTGGAATAGATGAACAAAGAATTTCTGTTAACAGTGAATATTTTGAAGTCTGGATAAAATCTCAATTCCAGCAACAATATGCCTATCTGCACAGCGTCTTTTATCGAGACAGTCGTGATGGGCGTATAGTACTGCTAGGGCGTACTTTCAGCCGCCCACTGGATTCAGCGCTACACAACCCATTTACTCAAGCCAGTTCGGTCGATATTAAAAACGATATCAAAGCCGACTCTTCTGACAACCAACAAAGCCTGTGACCATGAGCCAGACACTATATCTTTACTACACCGACTCGCTACAGACTCTCGGCAGCAAAAGCCCTATTCAATGGTGTTTACAGCAAGACAGCGAACAACCCAATTGGAACACGTGTATTTTGGCACAGCTCGGCGAAACTGTTGCCGAGCGGTATGAAGAGCCTATCAGCACTTTTAATTGCACCTTAATACTGGCTGTTGAAAACTTACTTTGTACTCAAGTCACTCTGCCAGGCAAGCAAGCTAAGCATTTTAAACAAGCGCTGCCCTTTTTAGTGGAGGAAAAACTCACCGTCGATATTGAAAGTATGCATTTGTCAACCGGACCGCGGATTGGTGACAACAGCTATAACGTCGTCGCCATTGAGCGCGAACAGCTGCAGCTACTTTTAACATTTTTGAAAGGCATCCATATAGAGCCTAGTGTCGCCCTTGGTGATGCGCAGCTTCTTGAACCTGATGAGCTTTTTGTCGGAAATTCCAGGGCGTTGCTAAGCCTCAATAGCGGTGAAATTATTGCCGTCGAAAGTGATAATTTAGAACTTCTTCTGAACAGCGCTTTTAATAATACTGATGACCTCGAATCGACCGAGAGACCGGCGTTAACTGTTAACTATGAATCGCAATTGAACAGCGAAATAGAACTGCAATTACAAGCACTCGACAGCGCTCAAAGCGCTCAAGTTAACATTAGCGCAGACCCCATAGCGCTCACCACTGTACTATTAGATCGTATTGCTGCTGGCAGGTTCATCAATCTGTTGCAGGGTACATTTACAGCTAAAAAGAAAAACGCCCAGAACCAAGTTAAATGGCAGGTTTTCGCACTTGCCGCAGTCGTTTTGTTAACGTTACAACTCAGCTATTTCATCGCTAGTGGTTTCTACTTTAACAAACAAGCTGAAGTTTTTGCGACTGATACCGAAAAACTTTATCGTCAGTATTTCCCCGAAGATCGGCGCATAATAGACATTAAAAGGCAGGCTCAAGCGCATTTTCGTGGTGCTAGCAGTGAGGATAACAGTAGCTTTGTGGCCTTATTAGGCGCTTTCGCTAACAGTTGGAAAAGTAACGCCCATAATTCTATAAAAATTGAGCAGATACGCTATAACGCAAAACGCAGCCAAATGACCATAGAGGTACGAGCCAAATCTATCGATCAGCTCGATTCATTACAGCGCGAGATAACTAAGAAAGGCATTAAAGCTGAACTAATGTCAGCCAATGAATCAGAAACCGGCGTCCTCGGTCGTCTGCAGCTGGGTACATAAGGACTCAATTATGATGACTAAACTCTCAAAGGCATTAGAGCCTCAAATAAAGCAGATTAATGACAAACTGCAGCAACTACCAGACAAAGACCGACAAGCACTACTGCTATTATCGATTTTTGCAGCATTGCTAATTTTTATCTTTGCTATATATCTACCAGCTGAAAGCTATCACGACCGAGCCCGACAAAATGCGCAAAGCGGTCAAGAACTTTATCAATGGCTTGAGTCCAAAGAGCTACAGGCCAAGTCAACTAGCCCCAAAAAACAAGGAAAAAGCAGCAATCAATCCCTGTTAACATTAGTCACCGAAACAGCCAAAGCCAATGGGCTCAGCCTCAAGCGGGTTCAACCTGAGGGCAGTGACCGTATTCGTTTATGGCTTGAAGCTGCACCGTTTAACCAAGTTATAATAGCCATAGACAAACTGCAGAGTCTGCACAATTTAAAAATTGATGAATTATCGATGGACCGTAAAGATTCCGGCAAGGTCGATGCCCGAGCGACGATAAGCCGTTAATAATTTCAATTATTTAGCCCCATAACAGTGCAAAGGCAACAGGGATGTGACTCAGCTCTAACTAAAGTGTGGCTTTATATGACTTTCTCCTATAAAAAAGACATACTTTAAATAATTTTTGTATTTGCAGGTTTTTATGAAACGGACATTTTTACTCAAGGCAGTATTTCTAGCCTCACTGTCCCTGAGCGGTCACTCTAGCGCCATTGGGTTGGGTGATGCCAGTCTAAATTCTTGGCTTGGCCAACCCCTCGATGTTTTAATTCCGCTCACTGACACCGTGGGTATCAGTGAGCAGGATGTTCTGGTACGCCAGATTTATGGCCAGAGTGCACGCAAATTAAATTTTGAAGACGCCATTAACAGCCCTCGCTATATCATCTCCACTAAGACCGATGACAAGGGCCAGTTATGGGTTAAAGCAAACACCCGACACTCGGTTACTGATCCATATATTAGTTTTGTACTGCAAGTCGAAAGGCAAGGCGGCACTGTAAACCGCGAATACACCTTGCTCATGGACATGCCACCCAGTGACGATACCGCTCGCAACTCTAACTACACTCAGCCATTAAAATCTGATCCACTTGCACCTGTATTCCCAATTGATAATGGTCTAAGCGCCAAGTTTTCCCGCATCTCTAACCACACCCCGCCATTGAGTGCCGCCACCCAAGCGCCAGTGGTATCAACCAATAAAAGCGTCGATGGAAACACAGCGCAAGTTAAGAACAACGCCATACGCAGTGTTGTAACGTTAGAGAAGAAAGCCATAGTTGAACAGAAAGTCCCGGTGGCTGAGATACTAGCCAATGTTAAACCACTGCTGCACAGTGATGACATCGCTGTTGAGCATGATGATACTAAAAGGATAATGCCAAACTCGGCAGAAGAGCAGTCTATTAAAGCTGCGAACACTGCCATACAGCAAGAAGTCACCGCTACTACAGTGCTAGAAGAACCAGCAGAATTAATACCCGCTGCAACACAGGCACAACAAACCGTAACCACTAACACAGATCAAGACAGCACCAACTATTTGTATTTTTTAGTCGCAGCTCTGTTGCTGTTAGCCTCTGCGCTATTGGCTAAAGTATACTGGCCACAATTATATCGCCGCAGTGAAAAACAAACACCGGCCACAGATACTACAGAAAGGCTAAAAACCAGCAGCAGTGAAAATACCGCTATCAACAGCGCTGGTGGTATCCAGAATGAACATGAGATTATAAATCTACATGCCCCGGTTCTTAATAGCGAAAATACAGTCTTAGTCGCCCCCACCGAAGAGTCGTGGTTAAACGAGCCATTGCTAGAAGACTTTGATATCGACGAGTTAAATGATTCACTTTTAGATGGCTCAGACATCAGCTCGTTGGATTTTGGCTTAGATATTGAAAATACCGTGCCAACTAAATCTGCCATAGATGATGCACTATTAATGGACGCGGGTTCAGATGTCTCGGTTAATAGCCAGAAGCCTAAAAGTATTGATCTCACCACTGATATGACCCGAGAATCATCAGAAATTTATGATCTCGACTCAACATCCGACGACGCCCTCAATATCAACACCGATAATAGCCACGGCCGCGATAAAAATTCACGCCAACAACAAAGCTTGGGGCAAGCAGCTGAGTCAGAACAAAATTTAAAGGATAAAGAATTACATAAGAAGTTGGCAGAGCGTAAATTAGAGATCAATAATGATCACCCTACTTTCACGCCCAGTGATATCGATAGCGGCCATATTATGCTGGAGGAATCATACCAACCCGAGGAACTGGAATCGCTCAATGCCTCCGAGAATAGCCATAATGACGCCGACAGCGATACCATTTGGCAGGCCAATATTTACGCCGCATACGGGCAGCACGACAGGGCAGAAAAATTACTCAACCAAGGGCTCTCAGAATCACCCGACAGTGTTGCCTTAAAGCTGGCACTACTCGATATCTATGCTCGCAGTAGTCAGCATGATCAATTTGAATTGCTGTGTAAAAATATTCCACAAGATGAGGATAGTACTCGTAACTCTATTGCTGAGTGGCGTAAACAGTTCAACATTGGACCAAAATCCCCTGATGTTTAAGATAGTGTTCTTCTCAAAATAATTAATTGCGTCAATGCTTAAATAATAGTTTGCCAATCTTTATTAGCGAGTAGCTAAAATGGGCCAGTTGAAAAATGCTCTGACAAGATATTCGTCAAAAGTACTGCTCAAATTATTTTTGGTCAGCACTTTCTCCACAGCGGTTCAGGCTGTCGAACTTGATTTTGAACATCTTAACTATCCCAACAAACAGCGCCAAAGTTATCCCATATTGCTATTAGACTTAGCCCTGCGTGCCAGCGGTAAAACTTATGTCCTCACTCCCAGCGCCAATGATTATGAGCAAAAGCGCGCGCTGACAGATCTGGCTTCGAATAAGTTTCTTGATGTCAGCTGGAGCATGACCTCCATTGATCGCGAATCCATGCTGTTGCCCATTCGTATACCCATTTTTAAGGGCTTAATCGGCTGGCGCATACCACTGGTTCACTCCAATTCTGGTGATCTCTTTTTAAACAGCCGGTCAAAGAAAGACATACGAACATTAAAAGCGGGGCAAATGCACGACTGGCCAGACACCCGTATATTGGAATGGAACGGTATGACTATGTTTCGCTCTAGCAGCTACGCAGGACTTTTCAAAATGCTGGCTATGGAGCGTATAGACTACTTTCCGCGCTCAGTCATCGAGGTTTGGCGCGAGTATGAGGCCAACAAAAGTATGCAGATCAAAGTCGACGAAAACATACTGATCTATTACCCGACCGCATTTTATTATTTCGTCAATAAAAATCGACCCGATTTGGCTCGTGCCATTGAAAGTGGCCTGGAAACTATGATTAATGATGGTCGCTTCGACGAGTTATTTATGCGCTATCATGAAGAGTATATTGAAGCGGCAAAATTAGACAAACGAAAGTTAATCGTACTTAAAAACACATTACTGCCGCCTAGAACACCAATAAACCGGCCGGAACTTTGGTACAAACCGACAATTGACCCTATAAGCGCTAACACTAGTTTCAGTCAGGATTAAAAATCTAGCATCAAAGTATACTGTCGAGACACCTCACCTTGGCTCAACTGCAGAGATAAAGTAAACGCCACATAAGGCTCTGCAAGATTATTTTCCGTCGTCACCAATACCACCAGCTGTCCCTTTGCGTTGTATTGCGCTTCAAAAAGGTAGCGGACATTATTCTCAATACTATCAATAGCCAACTGCCGCAACTGTTTCACCTGTATATCATCCGGTGTCAGGTCTCCAGCATCGACAATCACAATTTCGGCCTTCAGCGGCTGTCCCAATGACGACAATAAATGAGCATCGCCCAGACCAACAGCCTGCACTGAAGAAGACAAAAGCAGCGCGACAACTAGTAAACTCGCATTAAATATAGATTTCATAACACTACCTACTAAAAAGATTTGATTGAAGATTGATTCCATTAATCAACTGGCGGGCGAATTCTATGAATATACGTTCAAAAAATCCATAAGATGACAAACCACAAACCCATTAACAACTGTAATCATTCAGCGATAACTACTGGTGCCGCTCAACATATTCATCCAGTTTACCCAATTTAAGACTAACAGCCTCAGCCGCGTTGGTTACTAGTTATACCTTATAAATTTAATTCTACCAATAGATGCAACAAAGGCACCCTTGTAGGTGCCTTTGTGTGACATATAACCGCATAAATTAAATTATATAGTAGTCAAAAAAACCGTCCGAGTATTAAACCTCTGGGCGCATAGCTGGGAATAAGAGCACATCGCGTATTGAAGGTTGATCAGTCAACATCATCACTAAGCGATCAATACCAATACCCTGCCCCGCTGTTGGCGGCATACCGTATTCTAAAGCACGAATATAGTCAGCATCGTAATGCATGGCTTCGTTATCACCGGCATCTTTTTCTTCCACCTGAGCAGCAAATCGCTCTGCCTGATCTTCGGCATCGTTGAGCTCGGAGAAACCATTGGCAATTTCGCGGCCACCGACAAAAAACTCGAAACGGTCGGTCACAAAAGGGTTGTCATCATTGCGACGCGCCAATGGGGAAACTTCTGTTGGATACTGGGTAATAAAGGTCGGATCGATCAAACGATGCTCGACGGTCTTATCGAAAATTTCTATCTGAATCTTACCGAGACCATAGGAATCCTTTAGACGTACGTCGAGTTTCTCAGCCAGAGCACGAGCGCTGTCGATGTTGTCGATGTCAGAAGCTTTAACGTCAGGGTTATACTGCAGAATAGAATCAAACACAGACAGGCGCACAAATGGCTTAGTAAAATCGTAGGTGACCTCGCTGATCACCTCACCTTCGGCGTTCTTTTCTGTAGCTTTGATAAGAGTGTTGCCGATCACTTCTTCGCAAATCTTGCGCAGCATATCTTCAGTCAGATTCATCAAGTCATTGTAATCGGCATAGGCTTGATAAAACTCGAGCATAGTGAACTCAGGGTTGTGACGAGTCGACAAACCCTCGTTACGAAAATTGCGGTTAATCTCATACACGCGATCGAAACCACCGACGACTAAACGCTTCAAATACAGCTCGGGAGCTATACGCAAATACATGTCTATATCCAGCGCATTATGGTGAGTGACGAACGGACGCGCAGTAGCCCCACCGGGAATCGCCTGCAGCATAGGGGTTTCAACTTCGAGAAAGTCGTTACCATTTAAGTAATTGCGAATAAACTGCACTATTTTTGTGCGCATCACAAAAGTATCGCGTACTTCTGGATTAGCAATCAGGTCTACATAACGCTGGCGGTAACGCATTTCCTGATCGTTTAAGCCGTGGAATTTATCCGGCAGCGGACGCAACGACTTAGTCAGCAGTACGTAGTCATCTAGCTGCACGTAAAGGTCGCCTTTACCCGATTTGTGCAGCTCGCCTTTAACACCGACGATATCACCCAAGTCCAGACTTTTCGCGAAAGGACGCGCAGCTTTGGTTACATATAACTGAATGGTACCGGCGACATCTTGAATAGCCAGAAAAGCACCGCGATTGCGAATGACTCGGCCGGCAACGCTGACTATGTTGTTTTCTTCTTCTAATGCCGGCTTTTCTTTATCGCCATGTAGGTCTTTCAGTTCTTGGCTTTTGTGCTCGGGGCGAAAATTGTTTGGAAAGGCAGTGCCCTCCTCTTCACGCGCTTTCTCACGCAGACCGGCCAGCTTGGCTCGGCGCTCCGCGATGAGTTTATTTTCGTCTTGTTGTACCGGCTGCTTGTCGTTAGTCATAATCATCTACACGCTTAAATGTTAAATATCGTTGCTGGCGTGTGCCGCTTAATCAAGCAGCACCACACAATTTTATAGACCTGCTTTTAGGCTAGCCACAATAAACTGGTCCAAATCACCGTCAAGTACGGCACCACAGTTACTGGTTTGAACATTCGTTCTTAAATCTTTAATACGCTGATCATCCAATACATAAGAGCGAATTTGACTGCCCCAGCCGATGTCAGCTTTGTTATCTTCCATCTCCTGCTTATCGGCATTACGCTTCATCATCTCTTGCTCATAAATACGAGCGCGCAGCATCTTCCAAGCTTGATCGCGGTTTTTATGCTGCGAGCGCTGGCTCTGACACTCCGCCACGATACCCGTAGGTACATGTGTTAAACGCACAGCCGAATCGGTTTTGTTGACGTGCTGACCACCGGCTCCGGAGGCGCGGTAGGTATCGGTACGAACATCACTAGGATTAATATCAATCTCGATATTGTCATCGATCTCAGGGGATACAAACACCGAACTAAATGACGTATGACGACGGCCGCCGGAGTCAAACGGGGACTTTCGTACCAGGCGATGAACACCGGTTTCGGTGCGCAGCCAACCAAAAGCATATTCACCTTCAAAACGAATAGTAGCGCTCTTGATACCGGCCACATCCCCAGAAGAAGCCTCTTCCAGTGTTGTTTTAAAGCCCTTCGAATCACCCCAACGCAAATACATACGTAAGGTCATTTCGGCCCAGTCCTGCGCCTCGGTGCCGCCGGAACCCGACTGAATCTCCAAAAAGGCGTTATTGGGGTCCATCTCGTGTGAAAACATGCGACGGAATTCCAATTTCGCTAAATGCGCATCGAGTTCAACAACTTCAGCTTCAACCTCAGCCACGGTATCTTCATCGTCTTCATCAACTGCCATGTCGAGAAGATCGCGGCAATCGACGACACCAGAATCTAAGTCATCAATAGTCTTAACAACCGCCTCTAAGCTTGAGCGCTCCCGACCCAACTCCTGCGCGCGATTAGGATCATCCCATACAGAGGGCTCAGCCAATTCTAACTCAACTTCGGTAAGACGCTCTTTCTTGGCATCGTAGTCGAGGTAGTTGCGCAAAGTATCAGTGCGCGCATACAAATCTTTGAGGCTATTAAGTAGCGGATTGATTTCCATTGAGCGGGTGTGCCTGTGTAAAAATGTCGGGGTAAAAGCAGGTCGCGATTCTACCTCAATAAGCGCTTGCTTTCTAGATGTTAGCAAGGTTCTGCATCAGCCCGATTATTCAAAAGTTAGTGCAAACACAGCCACTCAAGACACCCTCGCCAAAAAGAAAAAAGAGCAATATTGTAACTCGCCATAATGTTCGTAACTCAAACAATACAACCACCTCGGCCACCGAAAGACTCAGCCCATAGTGTTTAATATCAAGGCAATGGCAACAACCTGCGGCACCGTAACCAGAGGCAAAAACAATGCGACTTTCCAGCTTTTCATAGTGTCTTTTATCACCATTACCTCGGTGTAATCGGTGGCAACACCCGTCATCAAAAAGGCAAAGCTATTGCCGGGCGCCTTAGCCCGAGTCATTAAGTCCGCCGCTATCGGTGTCGAACCCTCGGAACAGACTTCGATAATCGTCGCCGCCAGCAATGTTAGTGCCAAACCTATTACGGTGGGGCCAAAGTAATCCTGAAAATTATCCAGCGAAACAAACCCGCGAATAGCCGCCGCCAACAAAATTCCGAACAGCAACCAGCGCACTACTATGCGCGAACCCTGCACACCTTCCCACAACACGCCTTTGACCCAAGTCTTATTCACTGTTGTTGCCGCCCATGCCGCTTTCGCCTCAGGCCAAAATTTGAAGCCCTCGGGCAGCCCTTGATGTTCGATCCCTCCCGGCAAAATATTTCGCGCTACCAGACGATCAAAAATCAAACCTGAGATAACACCAATAACCATCGACAGTGCAATAAACGCCAGCGTCCAAGGCAGGCCAATCAAAGCACACATAATGAGTGTCAGTGACAGCGAATTCCATGGGCTGGCGATCAAAAAAGCCATGACCTGACCGAGACTGGCCCCTTTTTGATAGAGTTTCATCCCTACCATCAAAATACCATGACTGCACAAGTCCATCAGTACACCGGCTGCTGTCGCTCGTACAATGCCCTTAAAGCTGCCACCGCGCCCAAGAATAGCAACAATAAAATGTTGCGGTATGCGTCCAATCAAACCGACAAACAAGGCCGCCAATACCACGCTCCACCACATAGTGTTGAACAACTCGACGGTGGCAAGCGACATAGTCGCAAGCCACTCCGGCGGCGCCCAATTCACCGCAGGTGCCAGAAAATACAAAGCATAGAGCAGCGCAACACCGGTTAAACTGCCCCAGAGTAATTTATCCAAAGACTGCTTCGTACCGCAGCAACTTGTGCTTGAATCAATCGCCTTAGGATCGGGTTTCAGCTTGGGCGAACAACAATCACTCACAGTCGGTCTCCATCTGGTTTATTTTCCTTATTAGTCCCTGCCAAAGTGTCGATAATTGCACAGTGCGGGCTCTCGTCACCGGCACAGAGCTGAGCCATGGCCAGCAGATTTTTCCGCTCCACCTGCAAGCGGGTGATCTCTTCATCCACGGCCTCAACCCTATGCATCACCAAGATTTTTACATGGGCGCTCTGACGCTCGGGGTCATGAAAATGCGCCAGCAATTCTCGACACTCATCCAAACTAAAGCCATTGCTGCGGGCGCGTTGTACAAAACGCAGTTGAGTAATTTCAAGCTCGCCATATTCCCTATAGCCATTATGGGCCCGCTGTGCCGGCTGTAGCAGCCCAATACTCTCGTAATGGCGCAACGCTTTGGCGGTTAAGCCCACCACCTTGGCAGCCTGACTAATATTCACAATATGAACCCCAGCTAAATGACTTTATGCTGTCACTATAAAACCTTACCCTAAGGCCAAGTCAACAGTAACGTACAACTATTATTAGCTCTAATTAATCTCTTATACAGTCAATTACGTAACAATCAACGGCATAAACACTCTACTGATTAACTTAAAAATTAAACGAGACACATATGAGCACAGCAACATCTTTGGCCTGCAAACTCTATTCTGGCTTAACCCAAAAGCTCAAACACTTGGATGGCCTGCCAGCACTTGCCTTACGCCTCTACCTTATTCCTGTGTTCTGGATGGCGGGCATAAATAAATTCAACAGCTTTGAAGACACCGTTGCTTGGTTTGGTAATTCTGATTGGGGTCTGGGACTGCCACTGCCGTGGCTGATGACTTTTTTGGCCACCGCCGCCGAACTCGGCGGCGCCATATTACTAACACTGGGCTTGGCCACGCGCTGGATTAGTATCCCACTAATTTTCACCATGCTAGTTGCCATAGGCAGCGTGCACTGGGATAACGGCTGGCAGGCGATCTCTGATCCCTCGGCGCCCTTTGCCAATGAACGGGTGATGGAGTCGCAAGAAAAACGAGAGATAGGCCGCAATATTTTGCGCGAGCATGGCAACTACGACTGGCTGTCATCCTCGGGTAATTTTGTCATTCTCAATAACGGTATAGAGTTCGCGACTACCTACCTAATTATGCTGATGGCGCTAATTGTGCTCGGCGGCGGCCGCTATGTAAGTATAGATTCCTATATAAAAATATGGCGGCAACGTCGATATAACCAGAGTAGCTGAAAAAGTTAATCTCACCGCATAAAAAACCGAGCGTTTGGCGCTCGGTTTTTTATGCGGTATAGAAACTATTTTGTGAAGCTTCGATAAAGTAATCGCTCGCCACTTTTTTGCAGTATCAGATTTAGTGTGTGGGGTAACCGTTATAAGAGTAACTATCTCTGCATTATCTCAATGCGGTTTGTCGAAAAAACCACCTAGTGTAAGTTTTTTTACAGCGATAATATTATGTTGCTATTAATCAAAAAAAACCAAGGCCAATAATAGTAAATACAAATGACTTGATTGTAATAATCACAACCGCCACTGCTAAAATAATCTAATTTTATATCTGTGCTGTGAAGACCAAAACATGCAGTATTTTTTAACGCCCTATCTAGGGTCAAAATATATTTATATTGGTGCCCTATCACACTAACCAAACCATATATTTTGAAATATACCCTTTAGAGAATATTCATATCCCAACCGCCATCATCAACCGCGCTAACAACCTCACCGATCCGCCAAAATGGCAGTGCCTTTTTTTCTAACTCGATTAATTCATTAGGCGGTAGCCCCACTAATAGCCCGCCACTCGTTTGCGGATCGAACAACAACGCAAAGCGCGGGTCTGCAGCTACCTCTGCCGCAATCGACAGTGCCTTTAAGGCTTTGGCATTTTGCTGATAGAGCGAACTTTTCACCCCCGCCTCCGACAGTTGCAGAGCGCCGTCGAGTAAGGGGATATCAGCCAGGTAAAGATCAGCCGTTACTGCGCTGGCGCGCAGCATCTCACTTAAATGGCCAACTAGGCCAAACCCGGTAACATCGGTACAGGCGCTCACATCGAGTTCACTAAAAACGGCCGCAGCGGGGGCATTGCTCTGCAACATATTATCGATGGCGCCGTTAACCCAATCTCCCCGAGCTTGAACCGCAGCACTACGCATATGGGCAGCCAGAATAACCCCAGTCCCCAAAGGCTTGGTTAACACCAGCTGATCACCAACTCTAAACCCACCCTTAGCCGTTGCCGCCTGGTGCGTCATATACTCTGCGTTGACCACCAAACCCACCGACAAATCTGCGCCTTCGGCAGTGTGGCCACCAATTAATTTACAGTCATGACGCTGAAGCTCTTTCAGTACACCGCGCATCAGCGCTGCCATTTCACGCCCCTGCTGCATGTCTCCGGCATAGGGCATATTCAATAATAATTGACTACTCGTAGGGTTAGCGTTCATAGCGAAGGCATCGCTCAGAGCATGCAGCGTGGCAATACGACCAAATACGTAAGGATCGTCTATAGGCGCTTTAATTTGATCAACACTTTGAATTAGGGTGCGAGATCCCAACATCACTGTAGCCGCATCCTCCGGCTCAAATTCTCGCTGCCCAGTCACCTCAGTTAACACCTGTTGTAAAATATCTGTGCCCACTTTGCCACCACAACCGGCACAGCGCATTTCGGGATTAATCTCTTGGTCCCGCTCATCAAGGGGAATGAGACGACGATCAACTGCCACAGAGTTGACCATTTTTACAACCGGCAAGTCTGACAGCATCGCCATAAATTTGCGATCTATCTTATCCTTCCAGCGCCACAGCATGCTCTGACACGATTGATGGCTTAATGACAAATTACCGCGATTGGCCAGAGCTTTTTTACCGCCAAGGGACAGTAAGCTAAGAAAATTTTGTTGCGGTTTAAAAGGTTTTAACGGCTGCTGTAACAGCGCTCGCTTTAAGTTCGCTAGCAACACTGGCGCCTGACGCACCGCGTACACACCCGCCTTGCTTCTGGGCGTATCGACCATCGCGGCAATATCACCGACGGCAAAAATATCGGTATGGGAAAGCGACTGTAAACTGCGCCGCACTTTAACAAAACCGCGTTCATCGCAAGCCAAGCCGGCATCGAATAACCAGTTGGCCGCTATCGCCTGGGTGCAGAAAAACACCTCGTCAAACTCACACTGCTGACCTGTGGTAGAAGTCATAGAGCCTGAGGTCACCTGCGCAACATCAAAATTTTCTAATAACTGAACACCCGCAGTAGCCAACTGGGTTTTCACCATTCGACTCACGGCATCGGTGTAACCCGCTAATAATTTGCTGTTGCGCAACAGTAAAGTAATCGCCCCTGACAGAGATTCTGCACGCAAGCGTTGGGCTAGGGCTAACACCACCTCAACACCGCCAGCACCGCCACCCACTACTGATATAGCCAAGGGTTGATGGGAATCTCGGCAGCGTTGTAACAGAGCTTGAAAGCGCGGATAAAACAGACTAATCGGTTTTACCGCTTGGGCAAACTCAGCCACACCCGGCACCGACAAATCTGGAGTCGAACCTATATCAAGGGAGAGCAAATCATAGTTAACAACATCGCGATCGATTAAGGACACTGTTTTCGCAACCGGATTGATCGAATCCACTCGGCTCTGAATAAATCTAACCCCGGCCCAACAACACAGTTTGCGCAGATCAATATGTATATCGTCCACTGAATAGTGACCCGCCAATAGCCCCGGCAACATGCCAGAATAAGGCGTGCGCCAACTGGGACTGACTAAAATAAGCTGCACCCCAGGGAGTGGATTCATACCCCACATTTTTATCAACAGCGCATGGGCGTGGCCACCACCCACTAGAACAAGTTGTTTGAAGTTAGCATTTTGCATTTATGTACGCTCTAAGAGGTGCCCTAACAGCAAGTGACTAAGCGGGTCGACGTATTTTGCCGCAGCCCCCGCCTCAACCTACGTGCTAAGTACTCTGCAATTATATTCAACAGCGCCGACACCACAATCAATAACATGGCGCGATCAAAGCGGAACTCTTCGAAAGCAGAGTCGATATAAAAACCGAGCGTAGGAATTCCAATCATGCCTAATATCGCAGTCTCGCGCAGCATCACTTCCCAGCGATAGAGAGTAAACGCGAGAAATTGGCCATAAATGCGCGGCAAAAATTCATAACAATAGCGCCCAGGCCATGCCCGCATCCCGCCCTCTTGCACATCCACACGCAGAGTAATTTCGTTGCTGTAACGGCCCAATAAGTGCGCGAGAATAGCGCCATTGTGTAAACCAATGGCCAATATGCCCGGCAGCAGCGACGGACCAAAAAAGATTAAGCCTAAAAACGCCAACAGCATTTCGGGCAGAGAGCGCAGCACCACTAAAATAAAGTGCCCCGGTATTCGCAGCGGACCGGAGCGCATAAAGGCGCGACTAATCAGCGGGAAAGCCGCCAGCGCGATTAACATCGACAAGAGCAGCGCCAGCTGACTCAATACCAGTGTGTAGGCCAAACCCTGGGCAATTTGCTGCTGCCACATCATCAACAGCCAATCGCCAAACTGATCCCAGCGGCCGGCCGCGATTGAAGCCGGAACGGTATCTTGCATTAATTGCAGCAACAGGGACATTTGAAAATCTATCGCGGGCACCGGTGGCAAGTAAATAAATGACAAGAGTAACAGCGGCCAGAATAAAATCGGCTTAGCCCACCACTTGATCGTCAGCACCAGCGCAACAATCATCATCAATATGGCCATAACTTCGGGGTATTGCCCCATTTTCACATAGCTTTCTAATAAAAAACCCAGCGTCGGTAACCCGACAAAGCCCAGCACGACACTGGCTCGCAGCGCACACTCTAAACGGTAGCGAAAATAACTGCACAAGTGCGGCCAAGCCTGCACCAAGGTACTGAATATAAAGCGGCTTAAATGAGAACCCGATAGTGAGTCATAGGCAGTGGTAGAAGTCTCTTCAAATATTTCGGCATACACGCGCGCAAAGGTGGCACTGTAGGGAATCGCCAAGGCCAACAATCCAGTCAAAGCCGACAAGCCACAGATCTGCAATATAATCAGTGCCCAAAACAACTCGTGTACCGAACGCAGCAGCGCCAATAATGGCGCCACTCCGGGCAGGCGATAACAGTGCGCCAACACAAACCCCAGCAGTGCAGCAATCGTCACCGCCTGCAGCGCAAACGCCACGGTATGCGCTAGCGCCGACCATAATCCGTCTATCAAAAACTCCGCGGCCAGTAGCCCCGCCAACATCGCCCGCAACTCAAGACCGGGTTCCGTATTGGCCAGTTCTATATCCAGCCACGGCAGGCACAGCAGCGCCGTTAATGCCAGCAGAGCAAAACTCTGCCACTGGCGTTTGGCGGTGGTAGAAAATACAGGGACTTGATCGAGCTTAGGTAAACTCACCGCGCCATCACTGTGAATTTACAGCGTGCGATTGATGATGCCGAAACAACTGCGCCAAGTGCTGGGCATCAATATCACAAGCGGCACTATCCACCACCACACCACTGTCGCCCAAACCGATAATTCGATCGCAGCACTCTAGTGCCAAATCGAGATCGTGCAACACAAATACACACGTCTGGGCGTGCGCGGCAATATGTTTTAACACCTGTGGCCGCTGGAATTCATCCAGCGCCGATACCGGCTCATCCGCTAGAAAAATCGACTTTTTCTGAATCAGTGCACGGGCAATATTTACCCGCTGCTGCTGGCCACCCGATAGCTGATCAAGTGATCGTGACAATTGATCAGCTATTCCCAGCGGCTCGGCCACAGCAGCCACCTTTTGCCATTCGAGCGAACTCGGCTTAATAAGCTGGCGCAAGCTGTAGAAAAAACTGTGCTGGTCAAGGGTGCCGGCGTAGATATTGTGAAAACCGGAGAGCGCAGGAACCAAACCTGGGTCTTGTGGGCACCAAGCCACTTGCTTGGGCTTTAGCGAACGCAAATGAGAAAGCAATGTCGTTTTACCGACACCACTTTCACCGATCAGCGCGACTGTCTCGCCCGCGGCAATTTCTAAATTGAGCCCGCTAAAGACGGGCCCGCGCGCACGATCACGTTTAGAGCCAGACTTGGCATCCGAGTAGGACAGAGATAAATCTGACACTGAAAACATAGTGAGCTCGCGCGCCTAAGAATCTAGACGCTACTTAGCGTCCAATAAACCGATGGACTCACCCACCATCTCAATAGTGTCGTAATCGGCATTAGTGGCGGGAATAAAACTGGCACGCGGGAATGCTTGCAGCAACTTTTCGTCCTTCATACCCAGCAAAGCCTGCTGCACGTTGGCAGAAAAGCCTTCACCAAAGCCAGCATCCAGGTCAGCGCGCAGAGTCCACTGATAATCCGAGTAACCCGGCGTGGTCCAAATTACCGCCACTTTAGTTGGGTCAACCTTGCCCTCAGCCAGCGCGCGTTCCCACACTTTGTAGTTCACGGCGCCAAGATCGTAGGCTCCAGACTGCACCAGAGCGATGGTACGACTGTGATCCCCAGAAAAGCCAACTCGCTTAAAGGTATCTGCTGGCAATTTAGCGTAGTGCTCACGCAGGAAAAACTCCGGCATTAAGCGACCAGAAGTGGAACCCTTCGAGCCAAAGGTAAAGGTTTTATCTGAGACTGCCGCTGGCAGTGCATCGGCCGCCTTTAGACCGGTATTGCTGTTGGCGATGATATAACTCTTGAACGACGGATCCTCAAAACCCTGAGCAATAGCTTGGCTGCCCGGTACTAGGCGGCGCGCTTGCACGCCCGACAGCCCGCCAAACCAAGCCAACTGTACTTGGTTGTTGCGAAACGCAGCGACGGCTGCGCTGTAGCTTTTCACTGGCACGTAGTTGACATCAACGCCCAGTTCTTTCGACAAGTAATCCGCCACTTGATCGAAGCGCAGCTTTAACTGGGTTTCATCTTGGTCGGGAATAGCGGTAAAGGTAAAGGTTTTTACATCATCTGCGGCAACAGCCGAGAATGAAAAAGAAAGTGAAAGAGAGAGCAGTAGCGCGCAAACGCCCGCGAAGAGCTTGATCATATTAAATGCCTTAACCGTTCAATGGGGTTAAATTGATGCCTAAATCGGCGGCTTATTTGATTGTTGCAGAGACAGAGTCCCTTGAGGGTCTGAAACTGGTGGCGCATTATGCCTGACTGAGAGTGCTTAGTCTAAGCGGGCAATATCAGAGGTAAGAGGTAAGAGTTAGGACTTAGGGCAATAGACTTATTCATAGGTTTTTGCTTCATGCAAAATCTGCATTCCCACTATCGACGTACAGGAGCACTAATGCAGGGAAGGACAGAAAGCTCGTGAGCAGCCACGGCGGTCGGCTCTGACGTAATCGGAGCTGTGCTTATATTTAGGAACAGCAGCGTGCGGCGATGACACGAATGTCACTGAGCCGGTAGATGGTCACAAAGTAATAGGCTCGACAACCGCTCCTACGTAGCTCTACCTCCTACATCAATGCAGTCGTCCCTCGCTGCGCGCAGTACCTTTTAGGCAGAGCGCAATCCACTGGCGTAGATAGCGCATTCATTATTTCTGCTACCAACTAGTGGCGTACCGTGTTTGACGAGAGTAGCTTTGGCCTCTTCCCTGACGTTATAGACAATCAATGTAAAAAGGTAACAGGCAAGACTAATCCTTCCTTTTTTTATTTCCCATGAAGGTTTCGGCAGCTATTGAGAAAGGCTTTTAGCAATATTATGACAACGTCAACGGCCCTTGAGTGCCAATAACGGACAGTCAAAGTTATGCAAAGCGTCTACTTTTCGTAGGTGACTTGCACGTATAACGCCCAAAGCACGCGCCAAATACCGGAGCTTTGTTTTTGTGCGAG
>CAJWZU010000002.1 GCA_913050115.1 uncultured Cellvibrionales bacterium | reverse complement strand
GGGGAATTCTGGGACGGAATTCGGGGAAGGCATGAATCAAACTAAACCCTAAAAGCGAAGCGCCGATGCATAAGATAAACAGGCAGATATTAGCGCATTCTATTATCTGAATTCACTGCCTCCATAAAGTTCATGCAGTGAGAGGTAAAGGTGAAAGGTGAAAGGTGAAAGGCAAGAGTCCGAAAGCGGCCTGATTAAGCCCGCCCTACTTTTGCTGAACCCTGATTTGGTGAAACGGCACTAAGGCATATTAATCGCCATAATCCGATCCAGCTGCCGCTGGGCTAATTTAGGATTTTTTACATCCCGCGCGTCTAACATCTCGCACTCGTCGGCGACCATCTGCGCGATTGTCACCGGATACAACTTGCAGTCATCGGGTCGATCAAAGTAAATATCACAGCTGTACTTTTCTTGATTCGGTAATTTTTTTAACCATGGGCACACTTTTAATTGATGGCCCGTTTTTGGGTCCATCCAAATTTTACCCTGCCGAACATAATTGGCTATGGCTGGCCTAAACACATCCCAAAACTCAATGTCCTCAGTGGTCGCAGACAGACCACCATCACTGTACTGAGTGCAGCACTTACCGCATTGATTGCAATCTTTCACCGCTCACCCCTCTTATCAACAGCCTTTGTATCCTCACGCCGCTCAGCGGCAAGTACCATCAGCATGTGTTCTTCCTCGCTCAAGTGCGTAAACCGCACTACCAGCACCCACATCAATAGCAAGGGAATAGCCCCCAGATAAATCAACATATCCAACTCCCGCAGCTGAGTAGGCAAAAAGAACAAAGGCGGAGCTGAACCCGAAAACACCTTCAGCAGGAATAAACCATAAACTGTGGTGACTAGGGTAGCGATAAATTTGATCGGTTGGCGATAGGGTTTCATGGAACGCATCTTAAACTACAAGCGCGATTAGGCACATCAATTACCCACCGCTTATTGGCTAAGCTGATTACTTTTAGTGCTGTATTAGCCTGCTAACTGACTACATTGCCAAAGTGTGTGCGCAGAGCTGCGCGACATCTGTCGGCCCAAAACGGCGAGTCGATAACATCTAAGGTCATACCAAATAGCAGAACTTAAGGAGTTTCTGCTAGAAAATCTACGAAACTTTGAACCGACCGGGGAATAACGTAATATTGCGTCACTGTGATAATGAATACAGTGTTATGTATATAAATTAGCTATGCAGGTATCATTAATTATGAACGCTTATTATAAACTAGGTTTTTTCTTTATCCTTTTTATTAGTTTAATACTTGGATGTTCTAGCGAAAGTCAGAAAATCCAATTAACTCATGATAGTGTCATTCTTGCATTTGGTGACAGTCTTACTAAAGGTACTGGCGCTAGAATAGTAGATAGTTATCCAAATAATTTACAAGAAATTTTGGGCTTAACTGTTTTAAACAAAGGAATTCCAGGTGAAACGAGCAGTAATGGCATTAAAAGGTTGGCGCAATTATTAGCCTCAACTTCACCCGATCTTGTTATCTTATGCCATGGTGGAAATGACATCCTTAAAAGATTATCACTAAGTACGTTGGAAAATAACTTAGCTCAAATGATCGAACTAATTCAATCACACGGTGCAGAAATAATTTTAGTAGGTGTTCCTAGACCTTCGATCAATTTGTCAGCTTTACCTCTATATGAAAAATTAGCGAATGAATATATATTAGTATCTGATTTAACAAGTTTAAGTGACTTATTAGAAAAGCCGAGTATGAAATCCGATACAGTACACCTAAATGCTAACGGTTACCGTGAACTAGCTGTAAATATTGCTACTAAAATAGAGGTTATTTAAGATTTATTCGTACTATAGACTGAGTATAAAGTTTGAACTGCGACAAAAGTAATTACATCTCGTAGTTACGTTTCTCAGAATTTCTAAAATTCAGGTGCTTTCTTGGGTGCCTGTTTAGTTTGTCTGCAATAGCATTGCACTGCTACTAAGTTAGCCCCTGCATTGACGTTCCTTTTGGTAAGTATTGCCTCATTAAACCATTCACATTTTCATTGCTGCCGCACCTACAGACAGAGTATGGATGAGCAAAGTCAAACTTCACATTAGCTACAGCTTCGACCTTTTTGTATTGATGAAAATCTGTGCCATTGTGTGAGGTGATTGTTTTGTATCATCAGGAATCAGGGTTGATCAACTCGATGGCTTTTTTGTTGAGCTTTGCCGTTAATTTATTGGCCAAGATACCAATCTAAACATGGCCAGTTTTTTTCGAGCAACGTCACTATGCAGTACTTAGAGACTCTGCCATGAACAAGGTCGATTGCCCAATGTCGCTTGGTTATACAGATTTCTATTACTGCAGGCCGCTCTGTGATCATTAGCTTGCGGCTAGTCTGCCTCGGAGTCATAGGCGTTGTAGAGTTTACGGCGACGCTTTAAGGACTGCCAGAGATGTGTCCATAAATCGCCCCCATTAGCCTTGTCGCGCCAGATGTATAAATAGATGGTCTCATATCGACACTACCTCCTCGACTATGTTCAAAGGGTTACTTGCCATCACGGCCATAGAGAAGGACCCTGCGTACACAATGGCAGCTGCAATGATAATAATGAGCGTCGTTTAACGTCATCAGCTGATCTCCTGGCTTTGTCACTGTGCGTACAAGCATATGGCCTATCTATACAGTTCTGTTAGATCATTGATTAGCACGGTGTTGTATCAATTATTGCTAAGCTGGCAGCGACTTATTTTTAGTTGATGGCTATTACCATTTCGTTATTGTCTAGTTGACAATCAATTATGCAGAATATATTAGCCGCACAGTTTGAGCCTTAACAATAAAAGCTATAGTGTGCGACCGAGATGGGTTTTTAATACCAGTGGCGTATTTTTACTAAAATCATCTAATTGTATTAACTCATCAAACGATACCGGCTTAGAATAATAGTAACCTTGAATATAATCACAGCCCATATCTTTTAATACCTCTAGCTGCCCTTCTGTTTCAACACCTTCAGCGACTACTTTGTAGCCCATAGAATGAGACATATCAATAACTGCTTTAACAATGCCTTGGCTCTCAATACTTGAACCCACATGATCAACAAAGGCTTTATCAATTTTAATTTTATCAATCGGTAACATTTGCACATAACGCAAACTTGAATAACCAGAACCAAAATCATCAATAGCAATAGTTATACCCATTTTTGACAACTGATTAAGAATATCCGCCACTCGATTGATATTTTCTAAGAAAATATTTTCAGTAACCTCAACCACTAACATTGCCGGGTCAACATTATATTTAATTAACGCCTTAGATATTATTTGCGGAACATCCTGAAGCTGAAATTGCAACGGTGAAATATTAATAGCCATCCATTTTTTAACGCCAATTTCATTTAAGTGGCTGATTTTAGCAAAAGCCATTTCAATGACTTGCTCACCAAGATCAAGAATTAAACCGCTATTTTCAGCGACATCAATCACTTCTTGAACACCCCACTTACCGTCCATATCAGGCCAGCGGAAAAGCGCCTCGGAACCCACAAAATATTTCGATTGGTTGCACATAATTGGCTGAAAGGCGAGATCAAAAGACTTGCTCTTGATAGCAGCCTTTAAAGCTGAGCGGATATCTTTCTCACGAAAGCGTTCACGCTCAATAGCGGCATTATAAAGTACACAGCTACTACCGATATGTTTTTTCTGCTTGCCGTCCTGCATGGCCGAATATACCGATTGCATTAAATCATCTAAAACTCTTCCATCTTTCGGAAATACAGCAAGACCCATAGATAAATTCAAACCTAAACGCTCACCATTTTGAATCGATATATTGACGCATCTATCAATAACTTTTTGACATAATTCATGTGCCGACCAAATGGCTAAATTAGTTTTAAAAATAACAATATACTCATCACCCGACAACCGCGCCACATGATGTGTATATTCTGAATAACCCCTCAAAATATCGGCAAAATCGCGCAACACGCCATCACCCATACTGTAGCCATAAGTATCATTAATTTGAGTAAAATCATTAATATCTATTAAGGCTATAGTAAAACTTTCGCTCGAAGAAAAACTTTCTTCCGCTAAGGCAGAAAATTGAGTTTCGAAATAATTACGATTAGGTAAACCGGTTAAAGTGTCGTGATTAGCAATATTCCAAACTTCACGTTCTCGTTCAACCTGCTCATGCATTTCGATACAAGAACCTATAACGCAAAGCGATCGCTTAGAAACTAAAGAACTCAGTTCACCGTTAATTAAAAACCATCGATAAGAACCGTTTCGGCTCATCAAACGACAACGAAGGTTTATTGCTTCGCCTTTTTTTAAAGCAAGACTTAAGCCTTCAATAAGCTCTTTACGATCATTTTCATGAATACGCGACAATACAGTATCTGCAGGTATGGCTTTAGTTGGCTCAATACCGAGTAGGCTCTCACTTTTTCCTGCGATATCCATCGTCTGATTACGAACATTGAAAAGCCAAGTCACTGCATTAGCAATATCAAGCACCAAATTTAATCGATTAACGGTATTCTGTAATTCTTCCGAAGTAACCTCTACTCGTTGAGTCGTGGCCTTTAATGCCTTGGTGCGTCGCGCAACTATAACGTCCAAATGTTGATTGGCATCTTGCAAACGTCTGTTAATGTCAAACAACTCAGTACTTTTACTTTCTAGCAATAATTCTGCTTGCATACGTGCACTTTTTTCACGGCCAACCTTTTTGCGCAAATATGAGAGTTCTATATTTACGTTATTTTCACTCATGTTTGTCTCACATAAATCAAGGTGTGAAAATCTGTGTCGGTATTACAATGCTTCATTGAGACCGTTAGATTCTGCTTATAAAAGTCACCACAACCATCGATAAGCCCTTTTGCTAGGTGCGCAAATGGTCGGCATGAACGATATTCCATGAGTATTTCATTATCATTGATTTTATCTATATCAAACGATGGCAATTCGGCATCAGGATACAACTTAATGACTTCTTTATGAATAATACTTTCAAGCGAACAGAGCAGATCTATAGCGCCATCAAAATTTAATGACATGGCTGTCATTTGATTGGCAAGCTTTGGAAACAAATATTTACCGTAAGCTTCTAATAAGTCGGCGGCAGGCATGCCGGTTAACTTTTGCAACTGGCCCACTAGCGAAAGAATTTCTAAGTGATCATAGGTACCAACCGAAGTATAAGCGCCACCTGATGGTAAATCACAACCATCCAGTAAAGCATTAGCAACCTCAAAACCAAACGCGGTTTCAACAAGTTCAATAAATTCAGTAAAAATTATTCCTTTAATAACAATGGTCTCCTTAGCAGAAAATATTATATGCCATATTTTCTTATATTAATTCCTTGTTTTTAAGCCGTAAAAAGGGCTATAAAAATAATAACCACGGACAGCACCTTTTTTATTATTACAAAGCTTAGATGAAGTTCAGGAAAAGTGTTAGATACTAATGCTGTGGCACACTCAATTAGAATAAAGCGCAGACTTCAGACACAAAAAAGGCCAGAACTGCAAAGTCCTGACCTTTTTAGGCTGGGAGGGCTTTTAGCGCTACTTAACCTCTTCACCATGGGTCTGCTGATCGGCATGATAGGAGGACCGCACTAAAGGCCCGCACGCGGCTCGCTTAAAGCCCATTTCCTTGGCGGCCTTGGTGTACTCAGCAAACTCATCGGGATGCACATAGCGGTCTACCGGCAGGTGGTCCTTAGATGGCTGCAGGTACTGACCGATGGTGAGCATGTCGATGTCGTAGGCGCGCATATCACGCATAACTTCCAGGATTTCTTCTTTGGTTTCACCCAAACCCACCATCAGCCCTGACTTAGTGAGCACATCGGGACGACGCTGCTTAAATTCTTGCAGCAATTTCAGTGACCACTTGTAGTTGGCGCCGGGTCGCGAGGTGCGATAAAGGCGCGGCACTGTCTCTAAGTTATGGTTGAATACATCCGGTGCATCTTTCTCTAAGATATCCAGAGCGATGTCCATGCGCCCGCGAAAGTCTGGGGTAAGAATTTCCACCTCTAAATTGGGGCTTTTAGCTCTAGACTCTCGGATACAGTCTGCAAAGTGCTGAGCGCCACCGTCGAGTAGGTCATCGCGATCAACAGAGGTGATTACCACATATTTCAACTGCATTTCGGCGATACCCTTAGCCAAATGCGCAGGTTCTTTGTCGTCCAACGGATTGGGCTTGCCATGGCCCACATCGCAAAAAGGACACCGACGAGTGCAAATTTCGCCCATGATCATAAATGTGGCAGTACCACCGGTGAAGCACTCGCCCAAATTGGGGCAAGCGGCTTCTTCACAGACCGAAGACAAACCATTTTTACGCAGAATTTTTTTGATGCGGTCGACTTCCGGCGACACGCCCACTTTTACGCGTATCCAATCGGGCTTGCGCTCACGCGGCTTGTCAGTGGCAATGATTTTTACCGGAATACGCTCAACTTTGTCGGCATCGCGCAGTTTTTCACCCTGCTTGTGGCGACGGGTGCGTTTTACGGGCTCGTGGTAAGGAACTTCTGACATAACGGTTAAAACTCAATGCTTTTAAATAATGGCGGCAATTATACCCGCTAATCTGGATGATTTCTGTACTGTTTAGTGATCTATAAGGCGGTGACTACTATAACCCAAGGTACTGACTAACTGTTTTAGTAGCTGCGAGGCAACATTATCGAACGCGGGTTTAACGGCGCTACAATCGGCAATCTGGGTCATCTGCAGGCCCTCATAACCGCAGGGATTGATCCGGTTAAAGGGCGTTAAGTCCATATCAACATTCAGCGCCAAGCCATGAAAGCTGCAACCGCGACGAACTCTGAGCCCAAGCGAGGCGATTTTGTCACAACTGTTTTGGTTTAGGCTAGGGCCCTGCTGTACTCGGTCCACATATACGCCGGGCGCATCTGGCTTGGCATAAGCGGCAATGTCAAAGTCCGACAGTGTCGATACAATGGTGTTCTCGATAGCGGTGACTAAATCGCGGACACCCAGCTTGCGGCGACGCAGATTCAATAGTGGATAAGCGACCAGTTGGCCGGGGCCGTGGTAAGTGACTTGGCCGCCGCGATCAACCTGCACCACGGGAATATCACCGGGCATCAGCAAGTGCTCCGCCTTGCCCGCCTGTCCTTGGGTAAATACAGGATGATGCTCTAACAGCCAGAGTTCATCTTGAGCGTATTCGTCGCGGGTATCGGTGAACTGCTGCATGGCATGCCAAGTTTCGGCATAGTCAACGAGCCCCAGCTTTCTGACCAGTAGTTGATTAGTATCTGTCATGAATGCGTAATTACAGCACGATTTTGATCAGATCACTGGCCTTGAGCTCTTCGTGCAGCGCTGTCAGCTGCTCGACGCCAGTGGCGGTAATATAAACTGTCAGTGACTGATAACGGCCCTTACTGCTCTGGCGAACGGTAATGCTGCTTTGATCAAAGCCTGGGGCATGACGGTCCATTACTTCAATCACCAGCGCGCGCATCTCATCACTAGCATCGCCCATAACCTTGATTGGGTAGTCTGCACAGGGAAATTCAATCTTTGGGGCTTCGGTACCCTCATTTGCTGAGAGTGCTCCCTGACCAATAATATTGAGTTTTTGAGTCATAATGTCCGTGAGCCTAACAGAGGCCAAAATAATTAAAACAGTTGATGATTATATCACGGACGCAAAGCTCACAAAGGAGATCGGCTAGGTTGGGTTAGGCTGGCAACAGCGAAGCTCACTTAACCGGTTGCATTACTGCACCCTATTTGGAGGGGTTTAAAAGAGCCCGCCAAAGAAAAGTACAAGATTGTCCCACAGACGGCTAAAGAAGCCGGCCTCGGCGACGCTCTGCTGGGCAAGCAGCGGCGTATTAATTAGCTCCTCGCCATCGAGGCTAACGGTGAGATTACCCAGTTCAAGGCCTTGCGCGATAGGCGCTTTGATCACATCGTCAATATGCAGGTTAGCCTCAAGACTGTCCTGCGCGCCGCGTGGAATAGTCAGGAAAATATCCTCGGTAATACTCAGCGCAACCTTGTCCGCCATACCCGCCCAAACCTTTGGACTGCTGAGAATGTCACCGGCGCTGTAAAGTTTGTGCGTTTGATAGTAGCGAAAACCGTAGGACAACAGCTTTTGCGATTCAGCCGCGCGCGCCTCTTCGCTACGGGTGCCCATTACTACCGAGATTAAACGCATGCCATTCTTGCGCGCTGAGGACACCAAACAGTAACCGGCCGCTTCGGTATGGCCGGTTTTCATGCCGTCGACGGATTTATCGCGAAACAGCAACTTGTTGCGGTTAGGCTGATTAATACCGTTATAACGAAAATACTTTTCGGCATAGAGTTTGTAAAACTCAGGGTGGTCATTAATAACGGCACGCGCCAACAGCGACAGGTCATGCGCGGTGGTCAAGTGACCGTCGGCAGGCCAGCCAGTAGAATTTTCAAAGTTAGTATCGTTCATGCCTAGCAGCGCTGCTTGCTGATTCATAATGTCAACAAAAGCGCCTTCAGAGCCAGCAATATGTTCCGCCAAGGCGACACTGGCGTCGTTACCCGACTGAATAATAACCCCACGCAGCAGGTCCATTAACTTGACCTTGGTGCCCTCGCGAATAAACATTTTAGAGCCGCCCATACGCCAAGCCTTGACGCTGATATCGACCATATCGCTCTCACCCATTTTGCCGCGATCGAGCTCGCCGGCAACAATATAGGCGGTCATCAACTTGGTAAGACTCGCCGGCGGCAATTGCTCCGTCGCGTTGTGGTCAACCAGTACCTTGCCAGTGGCGGCATCAATCAACAGGTAGCCAGAGGCGGCCAACTGCGGGGGGGCGGGAATCAAAACCTGCTTGGCTTGAGCCAAACAAGTAAGCGTTAAAAGCGCAATAGTGAAGACAATTTTGG
Organism: uncultured Cellvibrionales bacterium; assembly: GCA_913050115.1. GTDB lineage: Bacteria > Pseudomonadota > Gammaproteobacteria > Pseudomonadales > Cellvibrionaceae > UBA1124. The sequence goes on along the minus strand of CAJWZU010000002.1, from coordinate 83,599 downwards.
CAGTGAATTTTAGCATGTTAAGTATCTATAGCTCGGTAACGTAAATTTCAGGGCAGTTTAACGCATTAGTACGACATGGGCGCTGGCAATAATTTTTGTACTGCAGTTCTGGGCTATCCTTTCGACTCGGTAGGCAATACAGCACCATGACTATTCGTTAACCAAATGTGCGCCGACAATATTATTACTACTCAATAGTTCGCGCAGCAACTGTAGATCGCGGTTGTCAGCCAAAGGACCGATACGCACACGATGCAAGCTGTCGTTTGAGCGCACCACTACTGGGAAGCTGGTAGCGGAACTCAAACTAGACACCAGCGCGGCGGCTGAATCCACTGTGCCAAAGGCACCGACCTGCAGATAACTATTGGCCGGTAGTGCATAAATATTAGCATCGATGGTGGCCGCTTTTTGGCGCTGTACTTCATTAATGCGGGCGGCATCGCTGGTGACTTTTTTATCGACAACGATAGCCTCGACTTTAACCCTAGCGGTGCCGCGGCTTAAATAATCGAGTTTACTGGCAGCGGCATAGCTCAAATCGATTATACGCCCTTTGTGGAAAGGCCCGCGATCGTTGACACGCACCACCACCACTTTGCCGTTATCAAGATTAGTGACACGCACATAGGAGGGAATTGGCAAGGTTTTGTGCGCCGCAGTCATGGCGTACATATCATAAATTTCACCGTTGGAGGTTTTCTCGCCGTGAAATTTATTGCCATACCAAGAGGCGCGGCCGTCGGCACTGTAGCCGTGCTCTGTGTCCAGCAAGGTATAAGTTTTACCCAACACGGTATACACCGGCGGGTTACCCGCGCGGGTGCGCGGTTCTACTTTGGGCACCGCATCGGGTACCTGAGACACATCCACCGGCGCACTCGGGCCATGGTCGTACTTATGTTTATACTGACGCTCCGGGGGGGACGAACTGCACCCAGCCAGCAACAACAGTGACCCGCAAACCATTGTTAAAGCGCGCCGCATCAGTACTGTTTCTGAGCAGATGTTGCGTTAACAGAGTCTGCATCCACTTTAATGGCCTGACTCAGCTGATGCACCGCCAGCGAATACATCTGGCTGCGGTTGTAACGCGTAATGACATAAAAGTTGTGTAAACCCAGCCAAAATTCGGCGCCTTGGACACCTTCTAGGCGCATCGGCAATACCTTGGTATCGTCGTCAATAGGGATCAAAGCCGTGTAGCCTGAGCTCGCTAATTGGCCGTAGCTAACAGTGGGTTTTAAGTTCGTGCTAAGCAACTCGGCATCGTAACTAGCTGTCACTCGGGTTCGGGTGACAACTGGGTCACCGTAATTCCAGTGGTGGGCTTTGAAGTAATTAGCCACCGAACCAATAGCATCGACCGGATTATTCCAAATATCAGCAATACCATCGCCGTCAAAATCGATGGCATAAGCGCGAAAGCTCGACGGCATAAATTGGCCATATCCCATGGCCCCAGCATAAGACCCCTTCAGAGTCAGCGGGTCCTGCTTTTGCTCATGGGTCAGCAGTAAAAACTGCTTGAGTTCTTTGCGGAAAAATTTAGCCCGTTTGGGATAGTCAAACGCCAGTGTCGACAGTGCATCGATAACGCGATAACTGCCTGCATGCTGACCATAGCGGGTCTCGACGCCAATAATGGCCACGATAACTTCAGCGGGCACACCCAGCTCTTTCTCGGCGCGCGCTAAAGTTTCTTTATGCTTGGCCCAAAAGTCTACTCCCTTTTTGGTGCGCGATTCGGTAACAAAGATCTTGCGGTAATCCTTCCACTCTAGCCGCTTTTCAGCGGGGCGGGCAATAGCATCGAGAATCGACTGTTTTTTATCGGCGCTCTTGAACAAGACCTGCAACTCAGCACGGTCAAACTTATGCTCCGCTACCATTTCGTCCATCAACGCCTGAGCATCGTCATAAGTCGAATAGTCGGCACTGGCTAGCGCCGAAAAACCAGCGGCTATGCACGCCGCCAGCAACACTTTTTGAGTTCCTTTAAACATTTTCATAAATCCTTTAAAAATTTCCATGTTTGTTCTAGCAATTACTCGATAAAACTGTCGAATACTTAACCCCAGTGCAACACCACACGCCACTCGGGTCAATCTTCTACGGCACAATCTTTTCTGTTGGTTCTACTTACAGATTGGTTAATTTTTCATTTACTGAGAATTTTATATCGGCAGCTGAGCAACGCACCTAAAAATAGTGATTTTTGTTCGAGTGCAAGGCGGAACTGCGCGCATAAAAGGAGTGTACATTAAGTACATGACTGATTGAGCACAGTACTGACGAAGCAATCGGATAAAAAGTGCATTTTTATAATCCGACTTTTTTGGGTTCGGTACTTATGGCCATCAATATACCAAACCCCGCCATCAGAGTAATGAGCGCTGTGCCACCGTGACTGACCAGCGGCAGCGGTACGCCCACTACTGGCAGCATGCCAGACACCATACCGATATTAACAAAGATGTAGACGAAAAATGTCAGGGTAATACCCGCTGCAAGCAGACGACCAAAAGAGTGCTGCGCCTTGAGAGCAATAATTAGACCACGAGCAATAATGAGCAGGTACAACCCCATTAGCGCCAGCACGCCCATTAAACCCATCTCTTCAGACAGTACCGCAATAATAAAATCCGTGTGGCTCTCAGGTAAAAAATCGAGCTGTGACTGAGTACCCTGCAGCCAGCCTTTACCGTCCCAACCACCGGAACCAATCGCTGCCTTGGATTGCTTGATATTCCACCCAGCACCGTAGGGATCGGCCTCGGGATTAAACAGCGTCATAATGCGCTGCTTTTGATAGCCGTGTAAGCCCCAGTGCCACATAGGCCAGGCGCTACCAATCACCAGTGCCGCCGCGCTGACAATATACCGCCAACGCAGCCCAGCAAAAAACAATACTAACAAGCCCGATGTGGCGACCAGTAAGGAGGTGCCGAGATCGGGCTGCTTAACAATTAACAGCGTCGGCAGAGTGATCAATATCAGCGCCCAAAATACATGCTTAAACGCGGGAGGAAGCATGCGCTGAGAAAAATAGGAGGCAATTAATAGCGGCACCGCCAACTTCAGTGCCTCAGAGGGCTGAAAGCGAAACCCGCCAATTTCCAGCCAGCGCTGCGCACCTTTGGCACCCGTGCCCATTACCAGCACCAGCACCAATAAAATTAAGCCCCAGCCATAGAACCAAGGTGCCCAGCGCTGCATCATCGCCAGCGGTACCTGCGCTAGGCTGAACATGGCAATGTAGGACAATATAAAAAACACTCCTTGGCGGCGAACATAGTGGCCATCACCGCCCGAGGCGGAGTAGAGCACAAACAGGCCAAAGGCCGTCAGCGCCAGTAACAGAATAAGTAGCGGTACATCGATATGCAGTTTTTGCCACATACCATCTTGCCGCCGCAAATGACTGCTGGCTTCGGGCATGCGTCTTATAAAATCTTGCTGGTTCACAGTTCGTTCTCCGCCAACTGCGCGGCAAACAAATCATCTTGAGCCGCATCGCTCAGCAATTTACCTTTCTCGTCCAATAGATAGGCATCGAATACTTTTCGCGCCATGGGCGCGGCGGTACTGGAACCGTGTTCGCCGTTTTCAACCACCACTGCCACTGCAATTTTTGGGTTATCGTAAGGCGCAAAACCGATAAACAGGGCGTGATCGAGGTGGCGCGCGTTGAGCTTAGAGGCATCGTATTCTTCGTCTTGTTTAATACCCACTACCTGCGCAGTACCGGTTTTACCGGCCATTTCATATTTTGCGCCACGACGGATGCGCTGGCCTGTGCCGCGGCGGCCATGAACAACCTCGCGCATAGCGTCGAAGATAATATCCCAGTGCCGCGACGACACATTAAACCGCTCAACCTCGACCGGCGACTGCACTTCGCCATCAATAGTGCGCACCAGCATAGGCTTTTTTCGCACACCGCGAGCGGCAATAGTGGCGGTCATTTCAGCTAACTGCAGCGGCGTAGCCTGTGTAAAACCCTGACCGATACTGACATTGAGACTGTCGCCGGGGAACCAGGGCAAACCGTGGCGTCCATTTTTCCATGCCTTGGAGGGCCAGTTGCCACCGTTCTCATTGGGTATATCGATATCGGTGCGCGCACCCAGACCAAAGTGAAGGCCAAAGTCATGTATACGATCGATACCCATACGATGAGCCAGGTCGTAAAAATACGTGTCACAGGACTCGGAAATGGCCTGTTTCATATCGACTTGATTGCCGTGACCACGTTTTTTCCAGTCACGATATTTACGCTCATGCCCCTTTAGCTGAAAAAACCCAGGGTCTCGAATGCTGCGTTTCTCGTCATTAACACCATAGTGCAAAGCCGCCAGTGCCAGCATTGGCTTAACAGTAGAAGCCGGCGGGTACTGTCCCTGAATAGCACGGTTGTACATGGGTTTATCGAGCGAGGTATTGAGTGCGTTATAGTCTTTGTGACTGATACCTGTGACAAATAAATTCGGGTTAAAACTCGGCGTACTGGCCAGCGCTAACACCCCACCGGTGGCGATTTCAATAGCCACTACCGAACCCCGACGGCCGCTTAAAGCACTGTGCGCGGCGTCTTGTAAATCGGTATCCAAATGCAATTGTAGTGTTTTCCCAGGTATCGGATCCTTGCGTTCGAGCACCCGCAATACACGGCCGCGGGCATTGGTTTCAACGTTTTGGTAGCCCACCTCTCCGAGTAATTTTCGCTCATAATGGCTCTCTAATCCCACCTTGCCAATTGAGCGCGTGCTGGCATAGTCATGCATATCCTCCTCGGTCATAACATCAAGCTCGCGCTGATTAATACTGCCAACATAACCAACGGCATGCGCAAACAATTCGCCATACGGATAAAAACGAATAAGCTGAGCCTCAACTTCTACCCCTTCGAGACGATATTCGTTGACCGCCAAGCGGGCGATTTCATCTTCGCTTAAACGATAGCGTAACGGCACCGCTTCGTAAGGGCGGCGACCCTTGCGACGGGCACGAGAGAAACGCTCGACATCAACATCGCTGATTTTCACCAACTGCCGCAACTGCACCAAGATTTCGTCAATATTTTCGACTCGTTCAATAATGAGTGACAGAGTGTAGCTGGGACGATTGTCGGCCAATAGGCGGCCTTTACGGTCATAAATTAAACCTCGAGTGGGCGCGATTGACTGCACATGCACACGATTTTTTTCCGACTCGGTAACATACAAGTCGTGATGGGTAATAGTGAGATTGTAATAACGCGCCGCCAGCATGCCAAGCAAACCCAACACTACGACCGCAGCCACCAGCACGCGGTGCATAAATATACGTGCCTCATAATGGTGATCTTGGATACGGTGGTTTTCGGACATATTTTTTAAGTTTCAAATCAAGCGTTAAATGCAAAGCGAAAATAAACGTATTAGTGTGACGTCATAACAGCCCATTTCGTTCCGCTGAAATTATTATTTATGATACGGATGATTATTCAGCAGGGTCCAGGCGCGGTAAAGCTGCTCGGCCACCACGATACGTACCAGCGGATGCGGCAGTGTTAAAGCCGACAGCGACCATTTAGCGTCGGCGCGAGCAACACACTCCGGCGCTAAACCGTCCGGACCGCCGATCAGCAAACTGTAGTTGCAGCCGTCCATACGCCAGTCAGCTAACTGTGCGGCCAGCTGCTCGGTCGACCAGCTTTTACCTTTCACTTCTAGCGCAATAACGCGGTCGCCCTTGCCGATTGCCGCCATCATGCTCTCGCCTTCTTTAGCGATCGCACGCTTAAGGTCAGCATTTTTACCACGCGGTCCCATTGGCAATTCGATCACTTCCAGCGAGCAGTCACGTGGCATTCTTTTGGCGTAATCGTCGTAACCGTCATAAACCCACTTGGGCATTTTGGTACCGATGGCGATGATTCTTAGTTTCATTGGATACCGCTAACTAATAAGCACAAAGAGGAGCGAAATATGCCCCAAACACTGACGATGAACGAGGTCTTAAAAAATTTAAAAGGATACAAAAGTAGATTTTTTGCATAAATACAAAGAAGCAGTGTATAACGCCATGAATGGCCTATATACCATGTTTGCAGGAGCAAAAAAATGCCACAATGTTCCCGATCGCTGTCTTACATCCCTGCAGCAGCGACATACCACAGATGGTGAAAGTACAGATAACGCAGGAGTGGCTCGCTGCACTTTCAGCCTAAAAATAAGCACGCAACTGACACTTTAATTACGCAAAAAAGAGCCTTTTTTAGCTCTTAGAGCGATTCTCTGGTGCTGTTGACCATAGCTTCTCAAGGTCGTAAAACTCGCGCGCTTGAGCCAGCATTACGTGCACCACGATGTCACCGAAGTCACACAGTACCCAGTCACCACTGTTCAAACCTTCAACGCCAAGCGGCATAAAGCCTGCTTTTTTGGCATCTTCGGCAACACTTGAAGCCAGAGATTTGACATGGCGGCTAGAGGTGCCGGTGGCAATGATTAGAGTGTCCATGACATCGCTAAGTTCGGTGACATCCATACTGAGGATTTCTTTACCCTTGAGGCCTTCGAGGGTGTCGTTGATCAGTGCGTTTAATTCTTGAGACATTTGCTTGTTTCCAGTTCGTACAATGTTTAAATTGAGTTTTTTGACCGGTAAAGGCCGTGTTCTTTTATGTAGTACCTAACAGTGTCGGGTACTAAGCTGTCTATTGACTCATTAGTCGATATTCTACTGCGTATATCGGTGGCTGATATGGGCACTAAGCCCAGATCAAATACCGCAACACTGCCCGCCGCGCGACGATTAATAGTGTCGACACTGCCGCCATATTCGAGTAGCCACGGCACCAACTCGCCAGACTCTGGCAAGCTGGTGCCGGGGCGCGCGACCACCGCGATATGCGCGCAACCGAGCAATTCTTGCCAGCGATGCCAACTGCTGAGGCTATTGAGCGAGTCCATACCCATGCAAAGGGTCAGGCTCACATCGGTACCCACGTCTAGATCCAGCTCTGCCCGTAACTCTATTAAGGTATCGATCGAGTAAGAGCTATCATCGCGTTGTAATTCGCGACTATCGACACTTAAGTACTCGCAATCCGCGACAGCCAATTCAGCCATCTCTGCGCGCTGACAGCTAGAGACCGCAGGTTGCCGATGCGACGGCTGATGACAAGGCAGCAACCGCATTTCATCCAGTCCCAGCGCCAGCTTTAATGCCCTTGCCATAGCCAAATGGCCATTGTGAATAGGGTCAAAAGTGCCGCCAAATACTCCAATTTTCTTTTTAATCACTTAAAGCACACTCAAAATATGTCGCTTAAGGAGTGATGACGCCGCATAAGTGCAAAAACACACGTTAGCGCCCTTAAGCTCGGATATGGCCATCGCCAAAGACTACATATTTTTGGCTAGTTAAACCTTCGAGCCCTACCGGACCGCGGGCGTGAATTTTGTCGGTGGAGATACCAATTTCGGCACCTAAGCCATATTCAAAGCCATCGGCGAAACGAGTAGAAGCATTGATCATCACCGAGCTGGAATCCACCTCTGTTAAAAATTTGCGCGCGCGAGTGTAATTTTCAGTAACAATAGATTCTGTATGTTTGGAGCTATAGGCGTTGCAATGCGCGATAGCTTCATCGATACCTTTGAGTATTTTAATCGACAGCACCGGCGCCAGATATTCGGTCGACCAGTCTTCCTCAACTGCCGCGATGCAATCGATCAGCTTTTGCGTCTGAGTACAGCCACGCAGCTCTACACCCTTTTCAACATAAGCGGCGGCTAGACGCGGTAGAATCTCGGCGGCAACTTTTTCAGATACCAGCAAGGTCTCCATAGCGTTGCAGACGCCGTAGCGGTGAGTTTTAGAATTGAGGGCGATATCAAACGCCTTGTCCAAGTCGGCCTGCTCGTCGATGAAGACATGACAGATGCCATCTAAATGCTTAATGACTGCGACAGTAGCATCTTTGGAGATACGCTCGATCAGCCCTTTGCCGCCCCGCGGTACTATCACATCGACGTATTCCGACATGGTAATCATCTCTCCCACGGCCGCGCGGTCGGTAGTCGCTACTACCTGCACCGAGGCTTCAGGCAAACCAACGGCTTTTAAACCCTCACTAATACAAACAGCGATAGCACGATTAGAGTAAATGGCCTCTTTGCCGCCACGCAAAATAGTAGCGTTGCCCGATTTTAGGCAGAGGCTGGCGGCATCGATGGTGACATTGGGACGCGACTCATAAATAATGCCGATCACACCTAGCGGCACGCGCATCTTGCCAACTTGAATACCGCTGGGCCGATAACTCATATCGGTGATCTCGCCGCAAGGGTCTGGCAGCGCGGCCACTTGGCGCAGACCTTCGATCATGCCGTCTATGCCTTTTGGCGTCAGCGCCAAGCGATCGAGCATAGCGGCGTCCAAGCCATTGTCTCGACCGGCCTGCAGATCCTTAGCATTGGCTTGCGCCAAAGACTCCCGGGCAGCATCGAGTGCCTTGGCAATGGCTTCTAAGGCGTCATTTTTAGTGCCGCTGGTCGCGGCGGCAATACTGCTGGCAGCGGCGCGAGCATTCTTACCCAAGCCCTGCATATAGTCTGTTACATTCATGTCGGCGTCCGCGTGCGGCCCAAGTTAATAGGCCGACAAAGTAATAAAGCCGCAGGAAAAGAAGGCGGCGTACAAAACGCGCGATTATACCAGTATTTTTAGCAATATTCAGGTGGCTAAGAAGAACTAACGGCCCTCGGACAAGTCTTCGATCAATGCCAGCAGTCGGTCGAGGCGCTGCAGCGGGTCAACCATCGACAATAGGTCAACCTTAAGCGATTTCGGCAGTGGCAATAGCTGGCTCAACTGCCAGCCCAAGTGACGTGCATCAGTGATATCGGGCAGCTGTAAACGAGCCGTGGCAGGATGTTGCCGCAGCTGCTGTAACAACGCCAAAAGTCCGGCATGATGAATAGGCACATCGACAATCGCCTCCACTGGCAACCAACTAATTTCAGCGCTCATTAATTTACTGGCATCCACATTAGCGCGGCTAAGTTTAAATTTTGCTTGGCCAATAATAGTCACGGCCAGCAAACTGGTATTAGTTGTACCCCAATCGACAATCTTGGCACTGACACCTGTTCCAAAAACCTGTGGGACGTCGGCACTGGTGTGGACAACCTCGGCGCCCTCGCGAATCATCACTACACCAAAAGGACTATCAGCACGCAGACAGTCTTTAACTAACTGCAAGTAGCGTGGCTCGAATATCTGTAAGTCCAGGCGCTGCTGAGGCAACAACTGTGTGTGCAGCGGGAAAAGGGGCAACGACTCAGTCACAAAAATATCTCTAGGCTGTTTTCACTATTGTGGCAGAACTTCAGCTTCAGTTCAGGCACAGGCGTGCATAGTGAGGTCATCTATTAAGGGAGCTCACCATGAACACGCGACTAATAACTCAACTTTTAACCGCCGCCGTTATCTGTATCTGCAGCGTCAATGCCAGCGCCGGCCGTGATAACCGCAACTCAAATAGCCATACCGATTACGCCAGAGTAATCGACAGTCGGCCAATCTATCGCAGCGTTAGCCGTCAAAGGCCGAAACAGCAATGCCATATCGAAAACGTCGCCTATCAGGAAAGTAATCCCTATTATCAACCTGCCAGTAACTATCGCTCCGCTACCCCCATGCTACTCGGAGGTGTAATCGGCGGCGCCATTGGTCATAAAGCGGGTCATCATAAAAAGTCCAAAAATGCAGGCGCCGTTATAGGTGCTCTACTTGGCGGTTCGATTGGACGCGATCTCTATGGTAAATCTCGCCGCAACCATCATCAGAACCAGCAGGCAAAAACCATAACCCGTTACAGAGAGCAGGAAGTGTGTCACAACCGTCAGCACACTGAATATGAAGAAGTACTGGAAGGTTATGATGTTAGCTACGAATACCAAGGTCGAACCTACCACTCCCGCATGAAACGCGATCCCGGCCACCAAATTCGCATTGCGATAAATGTCCGCCCTATTGATTAATACTGGCAATGAGCGATTATGGTAAATAGTTTATCAAAGAAAGGATCAGCACCTTGCGCAGCCCTCTATTTATTATCGCCCTAGTGTTAGCCGCCGGCTGCGGCTTTGCCGAAGCCACCGACAAACTGCAGAGTCAGCCCAACAGCCAGCAGCAGGTTCAGGCACTGAATAAATCGCAAGCTGGCAAGCTCGCGTTGGAGCAATTGGGCGGCAAGATTCTAAAAATACAAAGCCAAAATAATCAGGGCCAACACGGCTATAAAGTCAAACTGTTACAGAGTTCCGGCCATGTCAAACAAGTATGGGTTGACGCTAACAGTGGCAAAATTCACTAGTTAAGGAAACACAATGCGGCTTCTAATTGTTGAAGATGAAACAGTTTTGCGCGAGCAGCTGGCAAGCACACTCGAAGCCGACGGCTATGCGATTGATCAAGCAAGCGATGGCCGCGAAGGTCTCTATTTGGGCAAGGAATACGATTACGACTTAGCTGTGATCGATCTAGGCCTGCCCGAACTCGACGGCGTTAGCTTAATTAAGGCACTGCGCCTTAAGGGCCGCAACTTCCCCATTATTATTCTTACTGCCCGCGACCAATGGCAGGATAAAGTCGAGGGACTTGAAGCGGGTGGCGACGACTACCTAACCAAGCCCTTTCATCCGCAAGAGTTAAAAGCGCGCATCAACGCCCTACTCCGGCGCGCGGCCGGTCACGCCTCGAGTGAAATAGACTATGGCCAACTAGTGCTCGATACCCGCGCCAAAACGGTCCGCCGCAACGGTGCCGTCGCCGAACTCACCAGCTTTGAATACAACACCTTTGAATATATGGCACTGAACCCCAACAAGGTCGTATCCAAAGTAACCCTGACAGAGCACCTTTATGATCAAGACTTTGATCGCGACAGTAATGTCATTGAAGTATTTATGATGCGTCTGCGTAAAAAAATTGACCCCGATAACAGCTTAAAACCTATATCGACCCTGCGTGGCCAGGGTTATCGCTTTGAACTAAAACCTGTTTAGCCCTAGTGAAAAATCTCTTTAGAAAATTTTTTGACAGCTTTCGTGGCAATGCTAACGGCAACCCCCTCTCACTGAAACAGCGTTTATTATGGGGCGCGATCGTGTCGCTGCCGCTGTTTTTTTCCCTGACTGGATTCGCTCTCGACCGCGCTTTTCAGCGCAGCCTCATTAGCGCCGAGCAAGATAATCTGCAAGGCCAAATCTATCTGCTGCTAGCGGCAGCTGAAATTGACACGGATCAAAACGGCAAAATAAACGTCTGGATGCCTGGCTCACTACTTGAACCTCGCTTTAGCCAGCTTGACTCTGGGCTCTATGGCTATATTGGACCGCCAGGCCAGCAAAAAGCGTTGTGGCGCTCGTCCTCGACCGAGCTAAATACGCAAGGCAACATAGACGTTGAGCAAGACTTTAAGCTTGGCACCCGCTTCAGGCTTGGCGTAAATACTTTTAAATTCAGTCAGGATGTTTTTTGGGACAGCGCACAAGATACATTACCCATACGCTTTACGGTTATCCACAGCAAGGACCGCTTTCAAGGAGAGCTGCAGGCCTATCGGGATCAATTGTGGCTGTGGCTAACACTCGCCGGAGTTGGCTTAATTATTTTCCAACTGAGCATATTACACTGGGGCTTAAGCCCGCTGCGCAAATTAGCCACTGCCTTAAAGGTCATGCAAAGTGGCAATAGTGTAAAGGTCGATGGCGACTTCCCCAGTGAAACACGACCCTTGGTCGACAACCTTAACCAATTATTAACGCGTGAATCTGAGCAGCGACAGCGCTACCGCGACGGCCTCGGCAACTTGGCTCACAGTTTAAAAACCCCGCTGGCGGTCATGCATACACAACTGACCGATATTAAAAATCCCGAATTACGAGAGCAACTGCAAGAACAAATTACTCGCATGGATCAAGTCGTGCGCCGTCAGTTGCAACGCGCAGTGCTGCGCCACAGCGACAGTCGCGAACGCAGCCCAATTAAAGCAACCTGTGAGCGCCTTTGCCAAGCACTGCACAAGGTCTATCGCGATAAAAATCTGCAGTTTGAATTAGTGCTGCATGAAGATTTACATTTTTGCGGCGACAGCGCTGATTTAATGGAAGTGCTAGGCAACCTGCTGGAAAATGCCTGCAAGTTTACCCAGCAGAAGATCTCTATCGGTGCTAAAAAACACACAGTAAACGGCAAAGACTTTATTCAAATGGTGGTCAGTGATGACGGCTGCGGTATAGCGCCACAAGTGCGCGAGACTATTCTAGAACGCGGCCAGCGCGCCGACAGTATTAACTCGGGCCAAGGTATTGGTCTTAGCGTTGCAGCCGAGATTGTGCGTGACTACGGAGGCGAATTACATATTAGCGACAGTCCTCTAGGTGGCGCCAGTATAGAATTTACTCTGCCAGCCTAAGCAGCCGCAATATCGTGCGCACTGTAGCTATTATAATAAGTTGATCGTTATACTCAGCGTCAAATGCTAATCTGGCACCAAAGCCTCGCGCCCACAAAAAGGACCGAACATGAAAAATTTTCTCATCGCATTATTTACGCTGCTAAGCGCGAGCGCCGCTCAAGCCAACAGCTGCTATCAGCTGTCACCCGATTTGGCCGCCAGTGGCGATAGCTATTACGACATAATGGTAGACGCCAAACTCGATCGCGCGGCACGCAAGCAGCTGGCTCAAGTCTACAAATTATTAGAGGGTAAATGGCACGGCCAATTAACCGAGATGCTGTGTAAGGGCCCGGAGCGCGACATCCGTGTGGAATACCGTCATTACCAACTCGAAAGCAAAGTAAAAGCGGGCCAAAATGGCAGTCTGCACATACAAAGCGACCGCCACTGGATTGAAAAACGCCGCCGCATGCAAATTAATCGTCATTTATTTGGCCCCGAAGGCGCCTATAAACTGCTAGATGTCGGCGCTAACCACCTTGAGGTAGCACACAAATACCGCACCTCTACCGTTAATGGCAACAGTATTTTTCGTGAAACTATTACCCGACTAGAGCGCTCAGACAAAGGCCTGCTGATTATGCTCAGCGACTACATCAATGGTGTATTGGTAAGCAGTGAAAGTGCTCAAATGGCGAAAAAGTAACGACTCCACAACAAAAAAGCTGGGTCGTAAGACCCAGCCTTTTTTATCTACCTTGCCTGCTGCAAATGGTTTATCCACAGAATCAACTTCGGCAACAGTGTCAGCGAGCCTAAAATTATCGCGAACATGGCCAGCGCAGCTCTTGGTAATTTTTCTGGCAAACCTTCTCGCTAATCTGCTTGGCCAGCACCGAATGGTTTTAACCACAGAATCAACTTCGGCAGCAGTGTCAGCGAGCCTAATATTGCCGCGAACATGGCGAGGGCTGTAAGCAGGCCGAAATATATCGATGGAATAAACTTCGACAGTGCCAGAATCGAGAAACCAATAATAATGGTGACCGAGGTGTAGTACATGGCGCGACCAATGGAGGCGTGAGAGCGATGCATAGCGGCAGCATAATCGCCGTCGATGGCAAATTCACGCTTATATCGATGCAGATAGTGAATGGCATGATCAACGCCGACGCCGACGGTAATTGCAGCGATGGTGATAGTCATCATATCCAGCGGAATTCCCGCTAATCCCATGCCACCCATCACCACCGCAGCCGCTAGCATATTGGGAATAAGGGCAATTAAAGCGATACTGATAGAGCGAAATAGCACTAAGAACATAAGCATAATGCCGATAAATACCGCACCCAAGGTGACAATTTGAGATTTAAACAGACTCTGCAACATATTGTTGTAGAGCACTAACATGCCGGTGAAGTGCACCTGTTCAGGCTGTAAACCAATTTCATTAACAGCATAATTGCGAATATCAGCGATTAACTGCGCCCGACGCAGATTTGAATCGGTTTCACGAGCGCGCAGAGTGAGGCGTGTTTGATCGTGTTCCGCCGATAAGTAGGGGTCGATTAAAAAGCCCTTCACCTCAGCCGGTAGCGACTGGCGCAATACCGCCAGTTCAAAGTCGTTGAGCTGACTGCCGTTGAGATCGCTGGCCACAGAATAGGCCGTGGCCAATGATTGCACCTTGCCGATCACCTGCCGTGATTCCAGATAACGATGCAACTGATCGATCTCATCGAGGCCGGCACCGGTAAACCAATAACTTGGCTGGTTAGCGGCGAGCGTTTCTGTACTGTTCTCAGAAAAGGGATCCGCCTCAGCGAAAGGGTCTTCCTCGGCTAAAGATTCCGGCGCCTCAAAAGGATCGGGTTCATCAAAAGGATCGAGTTCGTCAACAGCATCAGCCTCGCTAAAGGGATCTTCGAAATCTCTCCGCTCTTGCGGTTCAATAGCCGCGTCCAAGATGATTTCCAAGGTGGTGGTACCACCGAGCTCTTGGTCGATTACCGACATGCCTTGATAAATTTCGGTCGACTCATGAAAATAATCGATAAAGCGGTTTTCCACTTCCAGGCGACTGATACCAAATACACTGATGGCTGCAGTTAAAATAGTCAGAACTATCAGCAACAAACCACGTTGTTCAGCAAAGCGGGAAAAGCGCAGTGTTAACGCGGCAGAGTTGTCGCCTTTATCGCGACTCTGGCCCAACGGCAATAGCATTAACCCGGCCGGCAGCACAATAAACGACAACAGCAGTGCCAAGCTCAAGCCAATGGTCATCATCCAGCCAAAGTCGATCACGGGGCGAATATCCGATACCACCAGCGAGACAAAAGCCACAATAGTAGTGAGCGCAGAGTACAGGCAAGGGCGTGCCATAAAGTGTACGGTTTTGGCCACTAATTGCGCCCGTGTCCAGCTAGGATTTTGTGCGTGCAATTCACGAAATCGCACCACCAGATGAATATTAATCGCCAATGTCATAATAAGTAGCAAAGCGACAAAATTGGAGGAGATAACGGTCAGGCGCCAGTCGATCCAGCTAAGCCAGCCCAATACCATAACTACCGTCAACAAACATACGACCAGCGGCAAAAACACAAAACGCGCCTGTCGAAAGATCGCCCATAACGTCAGCACGATAAACAACAAGATGCCGCACCCAAAAACGACTAGGTCGCTCTTAATAAAGTCGACCATGTCGGCGGTAATCATGGTCACCCCACCCAGAAACAGCTCAGCGCGATCGCGATAAGTCGCCACGACGTTGCGCACTGCATTCACTCGCGCATGAGATCGGCTCTGTGCTGCAGTGCGATAGTCGAGAAACACTTGCGTGGCTGTTACCAGTTCTTGCTCTTGCGCCGTCGTTAAACCTTGGTCATCGCGTAAGTAGCGCAGTGCATCGCGCTGGCGCACCAAATCAATATAAGTGTTGTCGACGGCAATGTTCAGCAATACTGCCGTGGTCTGACCGCTTGGGCTAAGAATCATATCCCGATAAATAGGGCTCTGATGAAATTCGCGTTTAGCCTGTTCGCGGTCAACGCCGGCCGTGGCAAGCGTGCGAGTCTCAGCCTTAATCTCACTCAGACTGCGCATGGGGCTATACAGCAGTGGTAAATCGAGCATCGACTGGACACTGGCAACGCCTTCAATTTCACTTAAATCATCGCGTAACTCGGCCAAAGTGCGCAGCGACTGATCAGAGAATAAATCGACTTTGGGCGTATAAGTAATTACTAGAAAATCGCCGCTCTGATAGCGGGAGAAAATTTCACGGAAATAATCGACGTCACGGTCATGCTCAAGTGTCAGCGAGTCGGCCGATGCATCGAGCTTAAAATTGGGTAAGCCAAGGGCCAGCAACAGCGCACAACTCAACACCAACAACAGCGAAGCCAGCGGGCGCTCAATAACGGTACGTTGAAATAACGAGGGGAGAAAAGAAAACATTAAGCGGCCTGCACATTAGCGGGGGTCAATAAGCGGGGACATAGTGAACACTGTGACCCCCATTTGCCTAGCTATTGTAACTAAATCGAAGCAGACCAACTAGTCTGGTTTGCTGATATGACTATAACCGCGGCGGTACTTGGCAAGTACTTGCTCGCGCAAACGCTGTTTCAGTGCTTTTATTTCACGGAAGCTCCGGCGCAAGCCTATACTTCAAAAGCCCAGTAGGCATTGGGACGCAATCAAATTTTTCGCTATGCTCATAAATCCGTTATAAGTCATGCTCTAAAGTGTTTGCATATTTCAGCGTATATTGATCGAAGACGATGCAGCGCGCTGATCAAGAAAATAAGTGCCAATATTACGACTTATTTACGCGGCTAGTTCAAATCTACTGCATACTTTTTCAGCAATTCAAAAGGCACAATTTCGAGCGCCTTAATATGTGTTCTAGTGAGATGAACTCTGGGCGCCATATTGTTTTTTTGAGCCTCCAACCAGCGCGCGGCACAGAGACACCAGCTATCACCAGCTTTTACACCAGGAAAGTTATACTCTGGCATAGGTGTCGTCAGATCATTGCCGCGAAAGCGGGAGTACTCTAAAAAGTCCTGCGACGCTTCGACACAGACCGTATGCGAACCCATATCGTCTTTGCAAGTATTGCAAACGCCATCGCGGAAAAAACCAGTGATAGGGTCATCACCACAAAGTAATAACTTTTCACCGAAAACATTCACTGATTCATCAATTTTCATGAACACTCTATCCTTTAAAATTTTTGTCTGTACTGCTCGATTAAATATTTAAAAGCGCCGCCGCGGGCCCGGTTGATTACGCCTATAACCAGCACCTTCGGCCAATTTCAGGCGTTCATCCCATTGACCATCGTTCTCGCGGACACAGGCTTCTTCGCTGTCTAATTGCACATTCTGGCGTACATCTTTAAGTACTATGCCAAATTTCAACAACTGCTTTTGAATATGCTGGCGCAGTATAACGTCCTGTTTTTGATCGCATGCCGCTGCTATTTCGAGATCGTCACTAAATACACAGGTCACTTTTAAGCTACCGGGAAACTCTGTGTAGTTGGCTCGGTGGGTCAACCACTGAAAACCATCAATATCAATTTTAGCCTGCTCGCATACTTCAGTCAGTGCTTTACAGACATTGTTGTCAATTTTCTTGTTTGTTTTAATAAGTTTCATAATATTCTATATTCAAAATTTTTACGGAATAGAAAGTGTTAGTCAATAATCAGTAACGGCGTAAACGCAGCCATACCATAACCCCAGCAATAGCAAAAAACAGAGGAATACAAACAAGAATCGCCAGCACCTGGCGTCTTTCTATACTGGTCAAGTCCAGCCGATTTACCTGAATACTCTTTTCATTTAAATAGACAGGGGCATCAGTTGCCGCCAGCCAATTGGTAATATTGAGGCCCATTTGCGCATTGCTGTACTGTTGTATATAAACATTGGTTAAAAAATCGATATCGGTAAACACAATAATCCGCGTATCGGATGCCTCTCCCGCGGTCTTTTCTTCAAACATAACATAAGCGATAGGCACCGGACCCGGAGTGTCTACCCGCTCATCAAATACTGGCTCGACGCCGCGGTCTATTTCGGCCCAGCTATTAGCTAAAGAGGCAGTAGAAACAATAGGAGCATATTTGATTGAAGTGCGGCGCTGATCCAGAATCCGAATAGAACGTGGGTGAACATAAAAAGTGTAATCTAAACCTTCGGTTATCGCCTTGTGGCGACCATAGTTTTTAGTGGCAGGACTACCGACATCGCCGCCAACATGACTGTTGAGATCGACCACAATATCATCCTGTATGGCGAACCCCCAATAGTTGAGAATAGCGTTTAAAGCAGAGTTATGGCCGGCAGCTGTGGCCTGTTCAATAAAAAATAACGCATCCCCGCCGGCATCTAAATAAGTATTCATTGCCGCGGCCTCCTGCGCCGTTAGATCATTAGCGGCAGCAGCAACCACGACGAGATCACAATCCTCTGGGACAACGCCAACTACACCCAACATCAACTCTCGTGTGCGGATGTTATTGGCCTCTAGCAACTGTGCATAAATACTCAGGCCAGAGTTCTCCTCATTTAGCAGTGAGTATTCACCGTGACCAGCTAAAAAACACGCCTTTGTAGGCGCTCGAGTCACACTGGCAATAGCATGCGTTAAATCGATTTCAGACAGTGCCGCCTCACTAAAATCGACATCCTTACGTACCCCTTCGGATTGCACTATTACCTTGTGTTCGCTGCCACTGACAAGATTACCAAATTTTGCCGCGTAGCCAATGTCGGCGATAGGGTCGACAATTTCGGTACTGATAAGCCCCGCTGAAATCCGCTCATACTCTTTAAATACATCCCGTAGGTATTGTGGCGGCTGACCCACATAAAAAGCAGTAAGTTGTACCGAGTGTTCCAGCGCACTCACATACTCGATCGTAGCTGGAGACAAGGTATGCAGTTGGTATGCAGTAACATCCCAACGCGGTGAATGATTATTAGCCAAATAGTTCGTGCCGCTCCACAAAATACCCGCGCCAAAGACCACCATAATAATGACCAGTCGTCTGCCCCAGGCCGGTATAAACCTCTGCGATACTGAATGCTGGCCTCGACTAAACGCGCTGAGTAACAACAGCGAACCGCCAACTAATAACAGTGCAATCACAGCCGCGCTAAAGTGTTGAGTGACATACCAAGTCGCCGCCCCCAACAACACCGTCAACATCGCCAAACCGACTATAAGCGGCAAATATTTAATGTTCATTTAATGCCACAATCTATTTTCAAGACTCAAGCGAGTCAAAATCAGACAAACCACAATGCCACTGAGATAATAAACGACATCCGCAGCGGTAATAATACCCGCAACAAAATGATCGAGATGAGTACGAGTGCTCAGATACAAGACGACGCTCTTTGCTGTACCGGAAAAATACGGCGTTACACTGTGTGAAAAATACAATAAAAAGAGCATTGAATAAGACATCATCGCCGCCACAATTTGGTGTCGGGTCCAGGACGAAGCCAATAAACCCACCGCTATAAAAAACGCTCCTTCGAGCCAAATGCCGACATAACCACTTAACAAGGTCATGCGATCAGGTCTGCCAAAATACTCGACTATGGCGTAATAAACCAACGTGGTGGCTATTAATACTGAAAATAACGCCAGCATCCCCAAATACTTGCCCAGCACAATAGCGCTGTTGGATATTGGCGCGGTCATTAAGAACTCCATAGTACCCGTCGATTTCTCCTCTGCCAGCAACCTCATCGTCATAATAGGCAGTACGAAAACAAACATAAATTCCATGACTTGAAACACTTCCTGCAAGGACGTTTCGCGATTGTCATCGGCAATCATAAAAAAGAAAATATTAAATATTGCCATCATTACAATGATAATAATGTAGGCGATAGGCGAGCGAAAATAGGTCAACAATTCTTTTTTGGCGATAGCTACAACAGCGCTCATAGCTGACCCCCATGCGGCTGCCGATGCAGATCGATAAATATTGTCTCCAAGGACTGCGGCTTGCCATCGGGTGATAGCGATTGGGTCATAAGCGCATCGAGAGAAGCATCAACAATTATCTTACCCGTTTTAATAATAAGCACACGATGCGCTATCTGCTCTATTTCGGATAACGTATGGGTACTTAACAGCACCGTACGCTGTTGTTGCTGATTGTTTATCAGCTCGCGCACCTGCTGGTTTTGTACTGGGTCCAGGCCGCTGGTGGGCTCATCTAAGATAAGCAGTTTAGGCTCATGAATAATGGCTTGGGCAATACCAACCCGCTGCTTGTAACCTTTCGACAGGGTTGCGATTACTCGGCCCTTAACCGCCTCCAACTGGCATTCTTCTAACACTCGATGCAGCTGCCGGCGGCGCTGTTTAGCGGCTACACCTTTTATGTCAGCCGCAAACTGTAGATAATTCTGCACCGTCATATTAGGATAAAGAGGCGGGGTTTCTGGCAAATAGCCGATGATCTTTCTAACATCTAGCGATGACTTAGCAACGTCCTTGCCATCGATGATGACAGTTCCCGCTGATGCCGGCAGAAATGCAGTCAAGATCCTCATCAACGTGGTTTTACCGGCACCATTTTTGCCGAGAAAACCGACAATTTCTCCTGATTTTATTTCAAATGAAACCTTATCTAGGGCCTGATGAGAACCATAATTTTTTGATACATTTTGCGCAACGATCATACAATTCCGAATTTAATTACAATATATATAGAGAGCAAGCCGTGGACAGAATTCAACCCTCGCCCCACTTAGGTAGCAGCATCTGTTCCAGCCCCAGCTGATCCAAAATTCGCGCCACCACAAAATCAATTAAATCATTAACCGTGTGCTCGAAACCATTCTGCGGCGGGCTGTAAAAGCCCGGGCTAGCGGGCAATACTACCGCCCCCAATTGAGTGAGTTTGAGCATATTTTCTAAATGAATTTGCGAATAAGGTGCCTCGCGAGGTACCACAATTAACTGGCGACGCTCTTTAAAAGCGACATCGGCGGCGCGCTCGATCAGGTTATTGGAGGCACCGCAGGCAATAGACGACAGGGTACCCCCACTAGCGGGGCAGATCACCATAGAAGCGGGCGAGCTGGAACCCGAGGCCACCGGCGAGAACCAGTCGTCGCGGGCGAACAACGTCAATTGCTCTGCTTTAGCGCTGTACTTTTCGGCTAAAAAATTCTGCTGCGCAGCCAAGCCTTGGGGTAATTTTAATTCGGTTTCGGTGGCAATCACAACTTCAGCGGCACTGGACAACAACAGATACACGCGGCAGTTGGCGGCCAATAGACACTCCAATAGTCGCAGTGCATATTGCGCGCCTGATGCACCGGTTATCGCCAGAGTAATGGTTTTGTTAAATTCAGCCATATTAATTAGCCTCTGAAAGTTGATCGATCAGTTTTTGATGCACGCCGCCAAAACCGCCATTGCTCATAATAACAATGTGCGATTTCTCAGCCAAAGCCGACAGCATTATGGCATCGCTGATTAAATCGTCGAGGTTATCGATCAATTTCGCCGGCACCGGCGAATGATGCACGACATCATCCAAGTCCCAGTCGACGCCTTGGGGCTTGTACCAGAGTACATCGTCGGCCTCCATACAAGATTGCCCCAAGACTGACTGATGCACCCCCATGCGCATGGTGTTGGAGCGAGGCTCAATCAAGACTACTATTTTTTCAGTGCCCACTTGAGCGCGCAGTCCCTGTAACGTAGTGGCAATGGCCGTTGGGTGGTGAGCAAAATCGTCGTAAACTTTAACGCTATAAGAGCCACTATCGGAAGCAACTTTTATTTCGGCGAGACATTCCATACGCCGCTTTACCCCGGCAAACTCACACAGAGCTTTTACCGCAATATCAGGCGTGACGCCAACATGACGCGCAGCGGCAATAGCCGCCAAACCGTTGCTAACATTGTGCTGGCCGGTGTGTGACCAATTGACCCTGCCGCAATTTTTACCTTGGAAGAGAATTTCAAATACGCTGCCATCGTCACTCAGTAAGTCAGCCCGCCAGTCGCCATCGCCACCAATCGAGAAGCTCTGCTGGCCTGACCAGCATCCCTTTTTTAGGACCTTTGTCACCGACTCAACGCCCTCGGGCGCGATCACCATACCGTTACCTGGCACAATCCTGACCATGTGATGAAACTGTTTCTGAATATCATCGATACTATCGAAGATATCCGCATGATCGAATTCCAGGTTATTAATAATGGCGGTGCGCGGACGATAGTGAACAAATTTGGAGCGTTTATCGAAGAAGGCACTGTCGTACTCGTCGGCCTCGATCACAAAAAATGGTGTCTCTCCCAAACGCGCCGAAACGTCGAAATTTTTCGGTACACCGCCAATTAAGTAGCCCGGCGCCATACCCGCGTATTCCAAAATCCAGGCCAACATCGAGCTGGTGGTGGTCTTGCCATGAGTACCGGAGCAAGCCAACACCCAACGGTCTTGCAGCACCTGCTCGCACAACCACTGTGGGCCAGAGGTATAGTGCAGAGCACTGTTGAGCACATATTCCACGGCAGGGTTACCACGACTCATAGCATTGCCGATCACTACTAGATCGGGCTCGGGCGAAAATTGCGAAGTATCGAAGCCCTGATAAATGTCAATGCCCGCACGCTCGAGCTGAGTGCTCATGGGCGGGTAGACGTTTTCATCGCAGCCACTAACCTTGTGACCCAGCTCGCGCGCCAAGATCGCTAGGCTGCCCATAAAGGTGCCGCAAATACCGAGAATATGAATGTGCATAATGAATCGCTTAGCTGATAAAAATATTCCTAGCAGCTTATCATATACACCATAGGTCAGTGAGCCGCGTGCGCTCCCCAAACCTCACTTAAACGTTGATCTCGACCGCAGTTCCAACGGTAGTATTTATACCTAACTGGATTGCGCTGGTAATAATTTTGATGGTAGCTCTCGGCGGGGTAGAACTTCCCTGCTGCCAGTAACTGAGTTTGAATCGGCGTCTCAAAGCGGCCCGACTCGGCCAATGCTAATAGACTGTCCTGTGCGGCTTCTCGCTCGGCTTCGTTGGTATAAAAAATAGCTGCGGCATAATGGCTACCTCGGTCGCAAAATTGACCGCCGCCATCGAGCGGGTCTATATTGACCCAAAACGTTTGCAACAACTGTTGATAGCTGACTTTAGCGGGGTCATAGGTCACTTGCAGCACTTCAATATGACCGCTTTTACCTGCTGACACCTGCTCATAAGTGGGGTTATCAACATGGCCACCGCTATAACCCGAGGTAGTTGAGATAACACCATCAAGCTTATCGAAAGGCCTCTCCATGCACCAGAAACAGCCGCCAGCAAACACCGCGCTGGCAGTTTGGAACTTTTGCGTTTCAGCCCAAGAGAGCATTGACAACGACATAAGTAACAATATAGAAACTAACTGCATAACAATCCCCATTGTGTATAACTTTAAGACAGCATGACTTGCAGATAGTTTCCACCGAGTCAGCACTGTGTTTGCCCTGTATTGCATTAACTCAAAGGTATTAGCCTGCTAAATCACTCTTAAACCTCTCGGTATTTGAAGATAAGTTCAGCTTTTTTGCCTATGCCGCAGTCATTAGGCCGCAAAGTGGTCATCCAAGCAGCTATTAAAAGTCGCCGATAGTGATTTAGCCAAGAAAATAAGTAGAGGGCTGTCTATTGCATTAGACATGGGACCGCCTTCTTACGTGACCAAAATGGACGCCAGTTCTTAAGTCGCCTTGCCAAATTAACGTAGAGTACAACTGGAACAATTAACCTGCCAGAGCGGACAATTAACTACTAAGTTTAATCTCAGCTCTTGCCGTCGGCCTGCGTCTAGCTCAAAATCATCTTAACGCTAAAACCTTATTCTCTGCGAGACAAACATGTTTGAAACCTTAGAAGCGCAAGCCGCCGATGCCATCCTCGGTCTGTCCATTGCCTACCGCGCCGACACCAATCCCGCTAAGGTCGACCTCGGCGTTGGAGTCTATAAAACCGAAAGCGGCGCCACGCCGGTAATGCGCGCGGTTAAAGCGGCAGAAAAGATTCGCCTAGATACTGAGATCAGTAAAAGCTACATCGGCCCCGCTGGCAGCCCAGCCGCCAACACGGCGCTACAACAGCTATTATTCGGCGCCGATCATCCTGCATTGCAGGCTAACCGCGTTCGCAGCGTACAGACTCCAGGCGGCTGCGGCGCCCTGCGGGTGGCGGCCGAGCTTATAGCGCGCGCCAACCCCGACGCCACGGTTTGGGTCAGCAACCCCACTTGGGTTAACCATATACCGCTGCTCGGCAGTGCGGGTTTAAATATTGCTGAATACCCCTACTACGATTACGACAGCCACAGCCTGCAGTTTGACGCTATGCTGACGACCCTTGAGCAAGTTAAGGCCGGCGACTTGGTATTGCTGCACGGCTGCTGTCACAACCCCTGCGGCGCAGATTTAAGTCGCCAACAGTGGCAGGCTCTTGCCGCACTGGCAAAAAAGAACGGCTTTACTCCCTTTATTGACATGGCCTATCAAGGCTTTGGCGAGGGCTTAAATGAAGACGCCTATGGTTTGCGCCTGTTGGCAACCGAGTTGCCGGAATTGATTATCGCCAGTTCATGCTCAAAAAACTTCGGCCTCTATCGCGAGCGCACCGGTATGCTCGCCATCGTCGGCGCCAGTACCAAACAAGCTGATGCCACTCTATCGAATATTGCCAATGTAGTGCGCGGCAACTACTCCATGCCACCGGCCCACGGCAGCGCGATTGTCGAGACCATTCTAGGCGACAATTTACTGAGTAATGACTGGCAAAGTGAATTAGCCGAGATGCGCGAACGCATTCGAAGTCTGCGCGGCTTACTGGTGAAAAAACTGGTCGAAAAAGACTGCCAGCAAGACTTCAGCTTTATCGCCCGCGAATGCGGTATGTTCTCATTTTTGGGCTTAAGCAAAGCGCAAGTGGGCCAGCTAATAGCGGACTACAGTATCTATATGGTCGATTCTAGCCGCATCAATGTCGCTGGACTCAGCCACAGCAATGTCGATTATGTAGCCACGGCGATAGTGGCGGTGCTCGATGTTTAATGTGTTCAAAGCTAGCCCACTGATTGAACCTGAAAGCGCCGATTGGATTTTCGACACCTTCGCCTGGGCACTCAGCCAGTTCGACAGTGACGAATTTTTTCAACGCAGCCGCCTAATTCAACCCAGCAACGAATTTTTCCCTGGTCGGGTCGATAGCGTGCACGCTAAAGCTAAGACTATCTTTGAGCACAGCTTGAACTACGCGGGTTTAAAGCACTGGCCTTTTCAACTGGTCGAGCCACAACACTTTTTGCAGCAACTGCCACCCTCGGTTAATAACAGTAATCTGGCACGCAATTCAAAGCGAGAAAACACTCTGCCTGCGGTGCAAGCCTCAAGCCCATTACAGGTTAGCTATAACCCCCAGCAAACTCTTAAACCCGAAGACCTGTCATCAAGTTTTGCCCATGCATTGGCTCAGTATTTGGCTATGCAAGCGACCCAAAAACCCCCTGGTGGCGGTGAGTATTTTGCCGAGGCCACCGAAGTGCTGGGTATTTTTATGGGCTTTGGAGTGATGTTCGCCAACTCTGCCTACACTTTTCGCGGCAGCTGTGGCCGCTGTTATAACGGTGCCGCGAATCGCCAGGCAACCCTATCGGAAGACGAAGTTATATTTGCCTTGGCACTGTACTGTCGTTTAAAGAATACCAGTACCAAAGATGCCACCCGCTTTTTAAAGAGCCACTTAAAATCGAGTTTTAAAAAGGCCAGCAAACAAATTGATCAGCAGCCAGAACAGCTGCAGAGGTTATTTAAGTTTCAAGCTTAGGCCTCAGCACAGCAGGCGCGCTATAAGCGCCCGCAGGATCGCCTCGCTGGCGGTAAAATTGCTATCGGCTGCCAGCATCTTGGCCGGGCTCTGCACATAAGCCGAGCCGTCGAGCTCATCGGCACAGGCCGCGCATAAAGTAGCCACAGCGCTGGGGGCTAACTCTAGATGAAACTGCAGCGCCACAATACGATCCTCAAGAATAAAACCTTGGTTGGCACAGGCCTCACTACTCCCGACAGGCATAGCATCCAAGGGAATAGCAAAGGTGTCGCCGTGCCAGTGCAGGGGGGAAAAACGCGCAGGGAACACCTTGCCCCAGCGGCTCAATTGCAGCTCAGAGCTCGATTGCAGCGCAAACCAACCAATTTCACGGACTGCGTTTTTACTGACTGATGCGCCCAAAACATCCGCAATCAACTGCGCACCCAAGCAAATACCCAAGACCTTTTTTCCGGCCTCAATGGCCGCCTTCAGCGCTAATTTTTCCGCTGTAAGCCACGGATAGAGATTGTAATCAAAGATACCCATAGGGCCACCCATCACAATCAATAAATCATAACTGTCACTCTCTGGCGCCTGCTCTCCCGCAAACCAGCGAGTAGACTGAAGCTGGCAATTATGGGCTGCCAGTAGCGGTTCTATGTTGCCCAAGCCCTCAAACTCAACGTGTTGAAAATAATGAACACGTTTGAGCTTGGACTGAGTCGCTGACTTAGACACCAAGACACCACTCCTTTTTGCTGTTTATCGAGACGTTTATGCTCGCCACCGTGAAAATATTTTTGCCGCTGCGCAGTCTTGGTGAATGTATCCACTTTACTCTGCAGCTTAGTAGTATGGGCCGCCACTGAAAAAAACCAACACCAGCAACAGAATACGGCCGAGGGTTAACTTTTTATGCGTTTGCATGACGGCATTACAGAGTTGATAATTTATGCCTACAATTTAGATTACCTATAATAGATAAATGTGTAGTGATTAAAAGTATTAGAGCCGCCCCTATGACAGCGCTAACCTGTATCGCCCACCGCGGCGGTTATCTCGACCGAGACAATACCCCCGAAAACAGCCTCGCCGCCATTCGTCACAGTTTGGCTCTGGGGGTCGACGCGATAGAAATCGATATCTGGCAGGTACAAGGGCAGATCTGGGTCACTCACGATCGTCGTTTAGGGCGCCTTTACTCAGGGACAGGGCTCATATGTGAACAGTCCCTCAATACTCTGCGCAACCTGACTCTAGGCAATGACGAGCCGATTCCCACTTTGCCTCAGGTACTCGAATTAGTCGGTGATCAATGCCTACTTAACATTGAGATCAAGGGCCCAAACTGTATCCCTCAGCTAATCAAAGAACTGACTTATTATTGCAATCACAGCAACACCTCGCTGGACAACTACCTAGTATCGAGCTTTGACCAGCGCCAACTGCTGCAACTAAAGCGAGAGCTGCCGAGACTCAAGCGCGGAGTGTTGCTAGCGGGACTACCGCTCGACCAAACGGCACAATGCGAGCCACTAGAGCCACACGTATTAGGCCTGCATGTGGCCGCCGCCGATCAGGCGATGGTCAGCGATGCCCACCGGCGCGGTTACCTAGTATGGGTATATACCATTAACCACCAGGACGAGTGGCAAGCGCTAAGCGAACTGGGTGTGGACGGCGTGTTTACCGATACTCCGCAAAAATTACAGGCGTTTAATAACGGGTTACTCTAAATAACAGTCCGCATCAATTAACTCCGTTCAGAGAGAATAGCGGCCAGCGCCTAGGGTAAAAATGGCCGAGCGCGCTCGTTCAGAGCCACCCCTATCGCTCTGGCCGAAAAAGCCAATTTGTCATCGGCGCTGCGATAAATTTGCTACACAAATGCGAACCTAACTCGGCCTTCAGGTTCGAGGCGAATACAGCGGTAATAGCGCTCGCCGCCACCATCAGATTAATATTCTGTCGTGCCGACGCGGCAAAATCGATGCCCTTGTGCAGCAGAAACTCATGCCGGATATGTTCACAATAGTTTAAATAAGCCGCGTTATTAGTCACGCCTTGAATACCCAAGTCGTAGTCACGGACTTTAGCTGCAATCTTAAAATGAAATTCCATAACCAATCTCAAAATTACAGTTACAAGATTATTGTTACGCTAGGACAGCATCCATACATCGCGAGCCCAGTGCCACACGGTTTCCCACTCCTGCTCGGTAATCACCTCTTCGCACCAAAATTTAACCGTGCCCTGCTCGTCGACACAGTAGTAATCTGCACCGCTCTGGCACAGCGGAATATACTCGCGTGGCAGACCATCGTTCCAGGCTTGGGCCGTGACTTCGGGTAAATAGGTATGCGAGGACGGGTCGGCAATAGTGACCGGTTCTAGCGAGCCGATAACCAAATCGCTAACTTCCAACTCAAACTGCTTAAACTCATAAGGCAGGCCGATGAGAATGACCTCTTCAGCCTCCACAATTTGGTCCATATCCGGCAAATCTAACGCCACTGGCACAGTTTCGGCGCAGTCGCGTAGCTCTTCAATGACGTCTTCCATTATGTTTCCTCCGGTTATTACCATTCATAGATATAGCCGCTAGTGTAATACTCATACCGACAATTTGCAGCCCACTGACCGGCTCAGCCAACATTAATTGGCAGCCGTTCGCAAACTCGCCACCAACATGGCCCATACGTTAATGACTTGGCGCCTAACGGGGCAACAGCGGACTCGCTGAGAACGACACCAGTGGTATATGCCAACTCATTAGCTGTAGGACGTTCGAGGCTATCGAGCGGCCAAACTCAATATTTGGCTAGACTCTGTTGCTGAATTGCTGAATTAGCTGATCGAGCGTCGACCTAATGTGTTGAAAGATATCCACTATAGGCGGTAGATACAGCCGTTGAGAAAGGGAAGAGGCTAAGCTATTTTTTTGCATTCCTTTTACTGGGCACGATTACTCTTTATCGATAGATTTTAGAGTTATATTTAAAAAGCAAGATACAGGCTTGTACTAGAATTATTCGGGCCATATGTATGCGCCCTATTCTATTTATTCTCTGTGCCTGTGCAGCTACTACAATAACCAAGCCAAACAGCAACCCTAAAGACGGTTTTATTGCAGTCAGCTGTTAACCGCAGTTGGTGCTACTATAAAATAACAAAATACACAGCGCTTGCCCTTAGCCTACGGAGGCTTGAATACTCAAACCACACACACTCTATTGATACTGAGCAGGGAATTTTGCATATTAACAGCCCAAAACCGCTAATTATGTCGCTCTATCGCCTTTACGCTTTTTACCTGCGACGGCTGATTATCGTATCATTGGTGTTATTCAGCCCAGTAATCTTCGCCGACAGCGACCCTGAACCCGCTCAAATCAGCCTGCTGATTGAGGAAAGAAGGTTACTACAGCTACGCCATTATTCCGCCACACTCGACCCCGCTGAAATCATTGAACAAGGGCGCTACGGGATAGATCGCGAGGACGCCGAAGTTCTACTACTACACCGCGCTCTTAGCCTCGGCGGCTGTCCTGGCCCCTACCGCTATGTCCGAATGAAAAGCCATGATCATGCACGCACATCCTTGCTAATCGAAAAAGCCCATGCCAGCGTCAGTGACACAGCCTGGTGGCCCAACGGTGATGATATGAGTGGCCGCTATTTGCGTCAGAGCAGCGCCATAACCGAGTCGCTTGAGGTGGGCATTTACAGCAGCAAGGCGGGCGCACAAATGAAGATCGATAAACTTGTCGATTTCAAAACGCTAACCGCCGTGGTCAGTCCGCTCTGGATCGACGATATTAAGTTGCTCAAGTCACTTAATTTGCAGCATATTTACTACCAAAACCACTGGCCCAGCATAGTAAAAATGATCAAAGGCGGCCGTTCCAACTTTATGTTGGCGCCGTTTCAGAGCACCGCTAGTATGGCTTTGGAGAGAGGCAATATTAAGCTCTACCCGGTAGCGGGAATTAAACTCAACATGCCGCGCCAGCGCCGCTGGTTGTTTAGTCTAAAAAATGCTGCCGGGGGGCGCGCCTGGAACTGCGTTGAGCGCGGTATTATTCAACTTAAAACTGCTGGTGAAATCGACGCGGCCTATAGATCGGCGGGCGTTATTAATGCCAAGGTTAAAGACTGGAAATTATTGTCGCCCCAAGGCGGCCGCTAATGTAATGACCCCATAAAAAATAAATTACTAATGTCATAGCGGTCCTGTGGCACGCGGTAAATGGTATGCCTAAATAACGGTTAAAACAGAGGTTTAACCAGTGTCACAAGTAAAGACAAGAATTTTAAATCCGCTTACTTGATGGCATTTAAGTGGCTAATTACCCTGCAAGGACTTTTCAACCAATATCTGATACTCGCCAGTTTCACGTAAAAGGCGCAAACCTTGATCTAGTAATTTAGCATGGCGAGAGGAAGATGAGCGTTTCAATGAAAAAGCCACATAGATGTCACTGGTATGATTAGGAAAACCTTTGTCAATTGAATCAACAGAAAGATCGAGTTCACGCAATGTATAAGCCGCTACTTTATCAAACATAATCGCCGCATCAATACGGCCAGTTTTGAGCATTTTTATCAGCTGACTCTGCTTTGATACGCGAAACTCATTAAATCGATGAGCATTTTTTTCATAAATATCGCCATACTCATAGTCGATAATTAAACCTACACGTATATCATTGGGTAGGTCATCATAAGATTTATAATGGGCGCCGTTGCCTACTTTAAAGAAAAATGATGCCGGCGCGCTAAACAACACTTCATTGCCAAATAAAAACATCTCTTCGGTAGAGGATTGGCGTGTCACATTGTAACCGCCATCAACCAAACCCGCTCTAATGTGCCGTTCAACCCGAGCATAGGGCATGACATCAACAGTTACTCGCTTGCCTACAGCAAGATATGCTGCACTCACTAAATCAGTAGATAGCCCCTGACCATTTACGTCAGAATAGGGCGGCCAGCTGTCTTCTGTGACTAACTGCACATGGACTGAGGTTGACTCAGCTTGAGCAATACCTAAAGCGCCTAAATAGGTCATCAGTAAGTAGCCTATTGTTTTTAAACTGTATTTCAAATCTATATTCCTTATTCAATAAAAGCAGCGCTGTGGTAGGTGATCTCAAGGGTATGTTCAGAACAAAAAAACTATCGCCATTTGATGGCTAGGTAAGCTTACTAACAACTCAGTAGGCAGCTTAGCTAAAATCTCATGAGTGACCTCGTTGAAGCGTCAATCAAATACCCGAGCGAATCGTATGATAACGATGCTAGCCAGCCTCACTGAGGTCATCAGTACTATAGCCACTATACCCATCGGGGCCATACAACCCCATTAGTTACTAGGGTATCTACACCTTTGGCAATGGACTCTGAGCCAGAGTTCGCTATACTGTATGTTTAACCAGTTAAGATATTATGATACTCCAAGAAATTATTCCATCGGTCGCGCCCATCAAGCGAATACTCCCACTCTACAGCTGCGGCGTGGCCGCGGGTTTTCCATCGCCAGCGGAGGACCATATCGACCGAGGCCTAGATCTAAACGAGCATCTGATACAGCGCCCCAGCAGCACCTACTTCGCCAGGGCCTGCGGAGACTCTATGCAGGGCGTAGGTATCTATAACGGTGACCTACTGGTGATCGACCGATCCCTCACTGCAGAACAGGGCGATACAGTGATCGCGAGCGTGGATGGCGAGCTAACCTGTAAAATTTTCGACGTCAATAATCGCCAATTGCTAGCCGCCAACCCTGAGTACCCTCCGATACCTCTACCGGATGAAACCGATTTGATCATTGAGGGCGTCGTAGCACATGCTATCCACCACTTACGCCGGGGTTAGCAATGTTTGCGCTTGTTGATTGCAACTCTTGCTATGCCAGTTGTGAGCAAATATTCAGACCTGATCTGCGGGGTAAGCCGATTGTAGTGCTGTCAAATAATGACGGCTGTATCGTAGCCAAAAACAAAGAAGCCAAGGCTTTGGGCATCGGTGGTTTTGATCCTTACTTTACATTAAAGCCCTTTCTAGAGCAGAACAATGTCCACGTATTTTCTAGCAATTACCCTCTCTATGGAGACACCTCAAATCGAGTAATGCAGACACTACGGGCATTCTCCCCAAAAGTTGAGGTGTACAGTATTGATGAGATGTTTCTGGAGCTTGAAGGCATGCAGGTTGATCTCAAAAAATACGGCATGGCGATGAAAGATAAACTGTGGAAAGAAGTCAGAATGCCTGTAGGTGTGGGTATAGCTCCGACCAAGACCTTGGCGAAACTGGCAAATCATGCCGCAAAAAAAATAACCCGTACCAACGGGGTCTGTGTACTTGATGAACCGCAAAAATGGCGCTGGTTATTAGAGCGTCTACCGGTGGCCGAGGTCTGGGGTATTGGCTCGCGTATGAATAAACGCCTTATTGAGCTAGGCATTACCACTATTGCAGAACTAGCAGACGCCGACACTAAACAGCTTCGGAAGCAATTTAGCGTCGGCATTGAGAAAACCATTGCTGAGCTCAACGGAGAATCATGTCTGCCGATAGAAGAAGTGCCTCCGCCGAAAAAACAGATTTACTCGACTCGTTCTTTCGGGCAAAAAGTCTATGCCTTGGTCGAGTTACAGCAAGCTGCCTGTCTCTATGCAGGTCGAGCAGCAGAGAAGCTCCGCGCCCAGAACTCACTCGCCAAGACCCTACAAGTATTTGTGCAGACCAGCCGCCATGGTGACGATTATTATTACAATGCCCTAACTGTGCAAATGCCATACCCCAGCAGTGACTCTCGCATGATTGAATCCAGTGTTATGAGTGCCATCGAAAAGCTATACAGGCCTGGGTATGCCTATGCCAAAGCTGGTGTCGGGATTGTGGAGCTGTGCAGCCCTGAAAACTTACAGGTGGATTTGTTCTGCAAAGGTCAAACAGACGAATCACAGGCGCTGATGAAATGTCTTGATGGGATAAATCAGAAGTTTGGTCGACACACTGCACATGTCGCCGCTGAGGGCATCCAGGGCCGTTGGTCTATGCGACAAGAGCTGCTAAGCCCGGCTTATACAACGCGCTGGAAAGAGATACCCAAGGTGAGATGCTAATATCAAGAGGGGGTAATAGACCAGAAATTTTACCTGAGTGAAAAAATTTAATACTGTTTTTAAATAGTAAGATTAAATTATTAATGTTCAAAATTTTATTTTATCTTAAGGTTTTTTCATATAAACCAACAAAACACGTCGCTGTAAATTTTTTATAAAAATTATTATTAGCCATTTTTTTATTATTTTCGACAGCCTTAAGATTTTATAAAAACCTGTCTTATAGCGTTCATTACGACCAGAATATAAAAAACGATTGCATTAATTCTTTTCAATTGTCCCTAATATTTAATATAGACTAGTAAGGGGCATATATTAATAGTTAACTAGCTGAAAAAATACCGTGCGTCCATCAAAGACGTTTTGGACAGGGCATTGGAATGCCGATATATAGATGGCGAAACTACCCATAGGACATAAATATAGGTTTTGCAGCATTACGGGGATATCACTTATTAGAGTAATGCAATACTGAAAGGATTTAGCAACTAAATTACTGCAATGTTACACAAACTCTTCTTATTTAGAATACCAATAGTAGGCGTTTTAGCCGACGCGGAAGTAGTTATCGAGAAACAAAAGCCTAATAATAGGCTTAAGCTACTCACCTTACTTACCCGCTAACCCACTCTAAAGTTTACTGTCGTTGTAAGCACTGATAAGGCCATCCATAGCCTCCTCGATATAACTCTGAATCCCTGAAACCAACATATGTTTCTCGCCACGACCGACGATTTCATCGTTTTCTATTAAATTAAAGCGCAGAGTAATTGAACCGCGCTTACCTTCGTAGTTAAACGAAGGCTTGCTGGGGGCCAATGTCGGAGCGCAAATATCCAGACGATCTAACTCGATTGCCATTGACTGGTACATGACCATAGGGCGCTTGGGACTTATCATGGCATCTTGTTCGGCCATCAACGGTACGATCACCTGTGGGAAGGCGGTGCCGGAAAAAGCCACATAAGCTCTGATCAGATTTTCAATCAGCTCCGGGTTTTGGCTCGACTGACCACTGCGATTCACTGTTAAATAGGCCTTGTCGCCATCGCTAAATTCTAGTCCTTTGGCCGCGGCGGGCATCTGTAATTCAACCGTGTCAGTTACCATACCGAGAAAAGAGAAGTTCATCTTCTCGCTCACGCCATACTTGTCCAGCACCAGTGAAAACAGCAGGTCGCCCGGGACGCAGAAGCGCTTGGCATCGACATTATGCAGAGGATTGAAGTCGTCAGCGAGAGTCTTGGCAAAACCGCTACCCTGCTCGCGAGTAAACGATACTTTGTCATCCTGCTGCTGATAATATGCACTTAACATTGTCTAAAGCTCCCTCTAATAAGGTTCGTGCTACTGCACTGTTGTATGGCAGAAGAATAAGTCCGCCAAGATACCGGATTTTTCTTTAGCTATACAGCTTTGAGGGTATAGATTGTCTATTCTGGCCTCATCAAAGCGAATGGCCTATAGAAAACGACTGTTATGGCACATAGTAGGGGCTTTTGACGCTTATTTAACGGAGCGCTGTAGATTCTCGCTGAACTCTTTTACACCTCTATGCTCAGTTATTGACCGAGCGCAAAGCGAGTCACAGCAAGGTCATTGCCATCATTATATTGTTAGGCGCGGTGCCTACACTTTATCACCGGCCACTCATTGGTCTAATATGACTCGCCTCAAACGCTAGTTGTAGAGCCGATACCGGCAGCGACAGCGGCGCTGGCCTGCGAACCTAGAACACCGTTGAACGTCGATCCAATAATAAATATCAATGTTGGCTGACAGCGCGAAAACATTACAGCCATGATTAACCGTTTTTGGTCATATACATTCAGTTCAACTAGGCTGCCGCCATTTTTTTAAACCCAATATAAATACCCTGATTAGTACCGCCAACAATGCACAATAAACTGACGCAACAATAACGGTTCGGCCCTCGGCAACGCTATCGCGCGCCCTTAAAAAGGGCTGACTAGGATAAAGAACACGGCCCAGACGTTGCGCAAAATGCTGTAGCTGAATCCCATTGAACTGCTGCCATGAATTTCCAAAGCGCCGCAGCACTGTCTCAACGACTGGGTTTACCATACCCTGCTCTAACAATTTCTCGGCATGTGCCAGCGCCCGCAGTTTTTCCTCGTTGGATATATGTTGCTCTAATAAAAACAGCGACAACTGGTAGAGCTGTGCCCCCAACGCATGGGGATAAGTTTGTGCGTAATCGGCATAGGCTTTGGAACGAGGTATATCAGCAACTAGATCGCGACTACCCAGTAGCACTTTAGCCGCGGCAATATTGGCTGTATAAAATTGTTCAAGCGAATTATCAAACAGCGCCAGAGCGCGATCTAAATCATCCGCTTTTGGACCTCGCGAGAGTGACCACGCTGCAGCTGCAGTTAGCTGCGATTGCATTAGCGAGCTTCTTGCCGATGCCAATTGATAGTCGCCATAACGTTTGCTCGCTACTGGCTTATATAAACGGCTATTAGATAGCTCGGCAATATTGCCCTGTGTGGAGGTTGTCTCCCACAACAGCGGCTGGCTATCACTCGCCTGCCAGCCTACTAGCGCATGGCCAGGCGTCAGCACAAAATAAAAATCGTGATAACCCAAAGTCTCAGCAACCGATAAGTACAAAAATACTCGCATATCGCAGTCGAGCGCGCCATTAATTAAACCCTGCCCCAATGGCACGTTAGTTTGGTAAACATAGTGTTTGTCGACATAGTCCCCGAGCAGCATTAAAAACTTCAGAGCCTGATCTCGGTTTAGTGCTGCGGGCGCAGTAAATTGGTCTCGCAGAGTCGCGACGGCATGCGCCTGTATTTGCAATGCCAATTGATGCTGTTCGGTCGACAACAAACCCAGCTGCCGCTCTAGATTCAGCAACGTCAATACCGGGGTAGATGAATAAGGTGAAACTGTCCGGGGAAATATTCGCTCGGCTAAAGGCCGCGCCTGAAGCTTTAAGTCGCGTTCAATAACCGCACACAGTTCAATAACTTGAGTAATTAAATACAGCGCCAACAACATCCAAAGCGCGCCAGTTAAAGCCGCTCGAGCAAATGATTTAAATAGGTATGACATACACTAATGACTGCGACGGTTTAAGGTGCAGGAACAACACAGTTGCGGCCATTATTTTTAGCGCCATATAACGCCTGATCGGCCCGTTCAATAAAATTCTCAAGTGATTCATCTCGCATTTGCGCGACCCCAAAACTGGAGGTCATAACCACTGCCTCAGACCAGGATTCAGCCTGAATTACCGCACGCAATTTTTCGGCTAAACGCACCGCTGGACTCAATGCGGTGTTGTGACAGATGAGCATAAATTCCTCACCGCCCCAGCGCACAATCATATCGCTGTCGCGAATATTTTTGCGCAACAACTGCACAAACTGCTTGAGAACTTTATCACCGACACCGTGGCCGAGGGAATCATTGATACGTTTAAAATGATCGATATCCATAAAAATTATACTGAAATCGTCACTTTTATTAGCGCTGTATATTTGCTTGGCAAAAGCTTTGTGGGCACCAATGCGGTTGACCGCCCCGGTGAGCGGGTCCAACGTCGCTTTTTTCTCCCAAACTTGCTTTTGCCGTTTGACCTGAGCGAGATCCTTTCGCGCCAAAGTAAAGCGCTGTGACAAGAATACCACCGCCGCCAAAGCCCAAATGCCGATCAGCAACATAAACACACTGGCCGACTCAAAAAGTTTACCGCGAAACTCTATTCGCTCAATAGTCAGCTGATAGTTAGCGGGTTCAACTCGGCTGCCAGTGACAAAGCCCAAAGTAACGATATTAGAGAGATCAACAGCTACATTATTGAGCGATAATTGGTGTAGTGTCAGCCACCAGGTTGGTACATGAAAACTCTTTAAATCGATCCATAGCGGATAGGTATTAAACTCTTGATAGAACTCCACAGCGTGGTACTTATAGGTTTCGCGCTCACCCATTTTGGAGTAGATAGGGTTAAAGTTATGTATCTGAAAACGTATGCTAGGTTGTATTTTATCGCCCTGCTGAAGCCATAGGCCGACACGATCGAAATCGGTTAAATTCACCCCCTGCATCACACCGTCGAGTTCGCCACGACTGAGGTCGATAACCACTTCGCAATAGGGCCAGGCGAAATCGCTTTTAATAAGGTCGCAGGACATCTCCAAGCCGCGTTGATCTTGGCGAATAGCGGATACCGAAGCGCCGTTAAAAGGCCGATCGTCACGCACCTCTGCCCGCAGCGCACTGCGACTATCAATGACCAGCGAGCGCTCGAGATAAAAATATTGCAGCACTATGATCACCGCGCTAATCAGTAGCAGTGCCAGTACTGCGAAGACCTCTCGCCTCTCTGTCAATTTAAGCATTCATAACCTTATTGTCTTTACCCCAATGAGCATTAAGTCTATCGACAACCATACATGGCGGTGGATCAACGGACTGACGACCTTGTTTTTATCGCAAAAAACAACCGAGTATAATGCATGAAGGCTTAAAGCTCATCTCTGTTGAGTGATTAACAAAAACCTCGGCGCTAGCGCTTTAAAGCTAACAATAACGATAACAGCTGTTAGCTGACACAAGTACTAAACGTCTAATACTAACTGCCGGCTTGGACTTGGCGGACTTTGCCAACACCGGCGCAGGCACCTTGACTGACAGCGCGATTCCTCTACACGACCTGCAGTAACGCCTATTGAGTTGGATATTATCTGCGCGCCGTACGAGTTGTCCCATTAGTGGACTTTGCTTGTACAACAATGGCACTACAATGTGGTGTGCTGGCCGCTAATTACTGTATTATTTTTACAGTCACAATATTATGCTGAAATAATAATGCTAGTGAATGACAACTACCGAGACTATTAAAAGCGCTAATTATCCAGAATACAGTAATGGGCGGCATGCACAGAAGCCGCTCAATTCATCTTTGGGCCAAAGATACCGAGATTAGAGATGTCCTTCAATCAGCAGCAACAAGAAGAAGAACAACAGTACCGAAAAATCACCCTCAGCCGAGTGCACAGTACCCTTGGTACTTTGACTCAGCGCATCGCTGAACGTTTCCCCAACTCTGGTCTTGCCAAAGTCAGCCACGAACTGGAACTAGTGTGTGCAGAAAGCACCGACAAACTCAGCCGTATTGCACAGCCCAATCACTGGTTGCGCGGTTTAATCGCGCTAGTAATAGTGTTAGGTATTGGCTTAGTCTGCTTCAGTATTTACGCTGTAGATTTGAGCAGTAGCCACTTTAAAACCAGTGAAATTGTGAGTATCTCTGAGACCATTCTTAACGAAGTGATACTGGTCGGGGCGGCGCTGTTTTTTTTGCTGACTTTAGAGGCCCGCCTGAAACGCGCACGCGCGTTAAAATCGATTAATGAGCTGCGTGCACTGGCCCATGTTATCGACATGCACCAGCTCACCAAAGACCCCACCGAAATAGGCGAGAAGATCGATACCGCATCATCTCCCGAGCGCGGCATGACCCCCTATCAGCTCAACCGCTACTTGGACTACTGCAATGAATTACTATCAATACTAGGAAAAATCGCCGCTATTTTCTCGCAGAATTTACCCGAAACAGAGCTGGTTAAAGCTGTCAACGACGTCGAGGATTTGACCAATAGCTTAAGCCGAAAGATTTGGCAGAAGATCAATATTTTGCAACTGCAATACGGTCGCCAACTTAAAGAAGGTAAAGCACCGGTGGATGAGAGCTGTATTGTTCAGGAGCCGTTAAGTGACTAGCCCCTGCCCCAAGTGCGGCTATGTGCGCCAGACCAGCGATCACTCGACTATGACGGGTATCTGCCCCCAATGCGGTATCGCCGTGGATAAGTGGCTTAGTCGCCAAGAGGGTAACAACCAGCTTCACGCTACCCGTCACAAGCCAGTAGTTAAGGCGGCGAGATTATCTCTGGTTCAAAAACTGCAGCAACAATTTTTGGCTTTGCCGCAGGACATTAATACCACCGATATTTATAGTCGCGCTGCACTCTTGGCAATTTTCGCGCTCTGGGGCGCCTCATTTATTCTTGGCGGTATCGACTGGCAGAGTATCGGCGGTTCTTTTTTACATAATGCTATCCTGCCATTTCACGAATTCGGCCATGTATTGTTCAGCCCTTTTGGTCGCTTTATGGCCATACTTGGCGGCAGCCTATTTCAGGTATTGATGCCGCTGGGGTTAATGCTGGCTTTTAGCATACAGCGCTGCGACAACTTTGCTGCCGCCATTATGCTGTGGTGGTGCGGCCAGAGTTTTATCGATCTTTCCCCCTATATTGCCGACGCACCCTATCGGGCTATTCCGCTGATTCGCGGCATGGGCGAGGCGGCCCACGATTGGGGAAACCTGTTAACCATGACCGACAGCCTTGGTAGCGCCCAAGGCATAGCGCAAACGGCGTTTCTTATTGGCTCAATCCTGATGACCAGCGCCATCGTTTGGGGCGGATATTTGCTGTGGCAGCAATACAAACAACTCGATTTACACAAATGAATTCGATTAGTTTTAAGGTCATGGGGGTAAGTGAACAATGCATCCTTACACAGATGCAGAATAGTTAAATACCAAGACTAGGCACCTTTAGGCAACGAATCGCTACCGTCGACGCGACTTACTAAACAACCAAAAGTAGGCGTTTTTGGCGATGCAGAAGCAAGTACCGCAGAGCATGCATTGAGGTATTTGTTTTAACCCATAACATCGGTGCTGCACCTGTACCCTTGGTATACCGTTAATACTTGGGCACCGAAGCTAAGAGTCAAAGATGGCTCGAATGCCATAACTGCAAGAGATTTCTGACCCAGAACATCTATGTCACCGCTTCACTTGTGTCTCTGGGTATGCCGTTAATCCTTGAGCATATGCGACAATATGTCACATCCGCAGAGACAATATAGGTAGTAAGATCCCTGGTAGATAATCTCTTTACCATCGGGGCTCCCATGAAACGCCAATTACTAGCCGCATTAATCGCCGCTCAAATTCCAGTAACAGCATCTATAGCCGCCGACACTGCTCTGCAAGAGGAATTGCTGGTCATAGGCAGTCGCGACAACCGCACCATCCAGCTTGCCGAAACAGTCGAGATCACTGCCGATGCGGCCCAACTGCTGAAAAAGGCGCCTGGCGCCAACGTCAATGGCAACGGCCCCTTAACCGGCATACCTCAGTACCGCGGCATGTTCGGCGACCGTATCAAGGTCACTGTTAACGGCTCTACCCTCAGCTCTGGCGGCCCTAATTGGATGGACCCGCCGCTATCGTATGCACCGGCGGCACAACTCGAATCATTAGAGGTGACGCGCGGCATAGCGCCAGTGAGCGCTGGGCAAGAAACTATCGGCGGCGCAATTAACGCCACTACATGGAGTGGCGACTTTAGCGAATCCAATGATTTTGCAGTGAGTGCGCGCCTGCGTGCCGGCGGCCAGTCAGTTAACCGCGGTTCACTCGGCTCCGCGACACTGGTAGTTGCCAACCACAGTCATAAATTCAAACTGTCGGCACTGACCGAACAAGGTGATGACGCAAACTTTAGCGGCGGCTCAGGCAGTAAAGTAGAACCCTCTGAATATAAACGTCAGCGCTTTGACCTCGGCTATGGCCTACGCTTTGGCAACCACAGCCTGCAGTTTGATTTAGGCAGCAACCAGACCGACGACACCGGCACACCGGCCCTGCCAATGGACATAGACTATATAGACGCCGACCTCGCCAGCGCCCACTATGCCTTCGACAGCGGCGAATTAGCCGCCAACCTACGTATTTATGGCAGCAACATCCTGCACGGTATGACAAACTTTCATCTGCGCCAAGCGCCAATGGCAAAAGGGATGTATCGACAAAATATCGCCGAAGGTAATAACCGAGGCTTTAAATTTGATATTGCCACCGGCAATTGGAAGATAGGCCTCGACGGCCATCTAGAAACTCATGATTCAAACATTGACAACATTAACAATTCCAACTTTTTTGTAGTTAATTTTAACGATGCTGAGCGCGAAATATTCGGCGCTTTTGTCGAACATCAATACGAGTTCAGCAATGGTTTGGAAACCGAGCTGGGCCTGCGCGCTAATCGCGTGGTCATGGATGCCGGTGAAGTCGATGGCACACCAGCACGAATGATGATGGCGATGTCGGGCATGAGTTCAGGCATGGGCATGCCGATGATGACCACTATGATGCCAGGGCCTGGCATGCGCATGCGCGATACCTTTAACAGCGCCGACCGCAGCCAGCAGGACAACAACATAGACTGGGTCGCCAAGGCCTACCTGCCAACATCAGATGTCACCACACTCTATGCCGGCCTGGCACGAAAATCACGTTCGGCGTCTTATCAGGAGCGCTATTTATGGCTGCCACTGCAGGCCACAGCCGGCCTCGCAGACGGCCGCACCTACACTGGCAATCTTGAGCTAAAGGCCGAAGTGGCACACGAACTGGAGCTGGGTTTTGACTTTGACGGACAGGACTTAACCCTGTCGCCAAGAGTTTTTTATCGCGAGGTTACTGACTATATACAGGGCACGGTAACGGGCGACGGCAACGCCAACGCTTTTGTCGCAATGATGAATACCATGAATAGCACATCGAATGCGGCACCACTGCAGTTTAACAATGTCGATGCCGAGTTATATGGCTTCGACATGGACTGGCGTTACCGCCTAGACAACAATTGGTCCCTGAGTGGACTGGTGAATTACGTGCGCGGCCAACGAGTCGACAGCGATGCAAAAGACAATCTCTACAGAATTGCGCCATTTAATGGCAGTTTGGCGCTTAACTACGCGGGCGCTCAGTGGGGTATAAGTGTCGAAGGCGTGGTCTATGATGAGCAGAGCCAGGTCTCCAGCTACAATCGCGAGCAGGCGAGCAGCGGCTACGGCGTGCTCAATCTACGCGGGCAATGGCAACTTAACAGCGGCACCCGTTTGGGCTTTGGGGTCGACAATGCGCTGGACCGATACTATAGCGAGCACCTTGCGGGCACCAACCGCGTCAGTGGCAATGCCGATATTGCCAAGGGTGAACATCTGCCAGGCTATGGCCGCAACGCCTATGCCCGCATAGACGTTGAAT
Organism: uncultured Cellvibrionales bacterium; assembly: GCA_913050115.1. Classification (GTDB taxonomy): domain Bacteria; phylum Pseudomonadota; class Gammaproteobacteria; order Pseudomonadales; family Cellvibrionaceae; genus UBA1124. Next base: position 42,019 of record CAJWZU010000002.1, on the reverse strand, counting down.
TTTAATCTGACCAAAAATACAGCAGCAACGATGGGCCCGCACAAACAGCGGGCCTTTTTTATGACGCTATTTTAGGCTATGAAAGTATCGACAACGGCTAAGATAGCATGAGTGAAACACCTATTATTTATCGCTCGACTCAGCTGTGGACTGTAAAAAAATGGCCAGCGATAATCGACCTGAGCTTACAACCCCTGCACAGCAATCTTTATGTAGCCACTTACGGCCGCAATAACTGCGGGGTAACTCAAGCGAGACTAAAGACATTGAGCCTGCAGCAAGTTGCATACCCATGCCACTTTGTTGACGAGCCAAAAGCGGCAGATCTATTAGTGTGCGCCCATTGCCGGAACAGATTGTTAGCCGGCTGCAAATATAACAGGCGTCGATGAACAGCCTTATTGATTAAGGCCTGTACCAGCGAGGCAATGGGTGACTATTCTCGAACATGCTCCAAAATATATTGATCTCGATAATGGGCATTGCAGCCGTTCAATGTATGTTGCCCGGCCGCTGTTCTAAGATCTTTGTGGTCGACTCACATTGTTACAAACTACTATTTTCGACAGTCTTTAGGGGCTTGCGAAAGCGCAGGGTCATTCGATCACTTTCACCAATCTCCAGATATTTTTCGCGATCAACATCTCCTAGGCGCAGTGATGGCGGCAGAGTCCAAACGCCTTTTGGATGGTCTCGAGTATCTTTCGAGTTGGCATTTATTTCAGATCGGGCCTCCAATACAAAGCCAGCTGTTTCAGCCGCGTTGATTAGCTGCTCCTCGGGCAAGTAACCCGTGAAGTTGTCATGGGTTACCACCGCACGGTGTTGAACCACACCGAGTATGCCTCCTGGGGCGAGTACCTCATAAAATGCCTTGTAATTGATGCTATCTATGCCATCACGCACCCAACCATGAGTATTACGAAAGGTCACTACCATATCGGCCGAAGCAGCCCCTCCTAACTGAATACTCTGAGGAGGCGAAAATTTGGCAATCTTCACTTCGCCAAAAATATCCGCTTGTTCGACAAAACGAGCCTCCATAGCCTTTTGTTGTTTATAGCGATAAGCTGGTTGGCCCTTTACCGAAGCATCGTAACCTGCGGCAATTAATTGGCCATTATCCTTTAAGGCCGGCGCCAGTATTTCGGTATACCACAGTCCGCCTGGGCTGATTTCTATTACTGTCATGCCTTTTTCCAGTCCCAGAAACATTAGCGTCTCCACCGGATGACGAAACGAGTTGCGATTTATATTTTGCACACTGCGATGGCTGCCATTAGCCGCTTTTTCCAATACATTGTTAATCGTATTGTCTGCAGCCATTAAGAGATTAGATCCGCCAACTAAAAAACAGAGCGAGGCAACTATTTTTAACATAGTAGTATCCTTATTTTTTGAAATTGATTAGCTATCAGATTCATAGAGGTTAGTAACGTTATCTTGCTGACTCTGAGCCGCTAAATGAAAGTAATATTCTCACCCCCACACACAGACTGCAACAAGCCCTTAAACACTACTAAGTGGCAACTATTGGCCAGCCACTTAGCAACAACCGGACACCAAAGCCAAGCTAAAACGAATCCACAAAAAAGCCCAGTTGAATAACATTCAGCTGGGCTTTGCTAGCCTGAAAAAGTTAGGCGTTACTTCCCAGTATGCAAACCGCATTCACGATTAGCTAGTGCCTTAGTCGGGTCATTATAGCTGGCATCATCATACCCCTCCTCGAAGTCCAGATCGTTGTTATAGAGATATTCCTCCATATCCAACTCAGTCCAAGACAGAAAAGGTGCAACCTTAATAACTCCGGTGCGACTGTCCTGACTGATGGCTTCCATATCGGCACGAAAGGCGGTCTGTTCTGCGCGAATGGCGGTAAACCATACTTCAGGCTGAAACTCTGCCATGGCGCGGGAAAATGGCTCGAGCTTAACTTCTTCAGTAAAGACATCGTGTGCGGCTGCATCGTCAATACTAGGCACACCGCCAAGGGTGGCGGCGCGGCGGGCAGCGGTGACCTTTGGGGTGTAGTAATGCATATCCAGCTGCAGCGCCTTGGTGATGGCCGCGCCCACTTGATAGGTTTTTTCGGTGTTATAACCGTGGTCGATGCAGATCACGGGCACACTGCTATCAAGCTTGTTAATACAGTGTAGGATTACGCCCTCAAGTGGACGAAAGTTAGTGGTGACAAGGGTCTTGCGCTTTAAATCTAGCGCCCACTGAATAATGTCTTCGGCGCTGGCGTCTTTTAGCTTGGCATTAATGGCTTGCAGTTCAGCTTCGTTAAACAGACTCACGGTGTAGATCCCTTAGGCAATTGCAAAGGTGTACATTCTACCCCAGCATTTGGCCGTAACCTAAATACTGGATAGAGTATTTCTTTATATATTTATACATTTTGTCGGCGAGAGCCGCAATCGGCGCCCAGAAAACTGATCAGCGAGTAGAGACGCCTTATTTGCTAGTGCTTCATATTACTACAGCCAGCCTATTCATCGAGCGCCACCGACGTCTTGATAGAATGTCTGAAAACATCGTGCCAGTGTTACATCATTTAACAGCCACAACAGCCAAGCATCAGGAGATTGTAGGTACTACTGTCGGTGATACAGCCCAATACTAGCCTGTTAAGCAACTGGGCAATAAAGATGTGACACCAATAAAAGTTCTTCTTTTGCACATAGCCGAGCACTAGTTTGTTATTATTTCTATGAACTATTTTTGATAGCATTTATATTATTAAGGCTGCTCACTGGCCAGTAGTATCGATGCTCACTTTTCAATACTGATGAATAACAATTATGGCAATTCGCACTAACGTTGCACTTATCGCGCTACTTTTGGTCAGTATTGCAGGCTGCAACAGCGTACCCGACACCATTTATGAAGAGTTCATACCTACCGTCACCGACCAAGGTCTGCAACTTTTCACCTACAAAGCGGTGCTCGATGTACCCAGTAAAGCGCGCAAAAGTCGATTCGATGTACACAATCCGCGCCCTAAAAAGATTCGTAAAAAAATTGAACGTCAGGCTAGAGCGGCACTGGAAGCACAGTTAAAACAAAGTAATTACTGCCAGCACGGCTATTTTATTATCGATAAGTTTATTCAACGCACTAAGCTGTCGATAAAGGGCGAATGTAAATCAGTCGCTATCAGAGACTGATTGGCAGGTCGAGCGGCGCTTAATCAACGCTTTATCCGCCGCACAGCCAGTATTTTTAAAGCATGCCTTAAATGAACAGTGAATAAGCCGTTATTCACGCACAAGCAGTAGCATTATTTAAACGCATCGCAGATCGGTGTCGATCCGCAGCTGCAATACAAAGAAATAATCGCCCGTTTTGGCCACTGTTCACATCGTAGTAAAGTTTTATAACGGCGCTCTGGCGCTGATGAAATTCAGTATTACAACATCCTGATTCGGCGTTTTAAGGGGTTCCACTATGGTAAACCCAGTTCATTGTATTATTGTCGCACACTACTATAGACGCGGTTAATTCAACACATTGATGCAGCCCAGCTGGCATCTCATCGCTGTAGCGGCTTTTCACCCCCATACTCTGTTTATCTTTTTTCAAAAACACATACATTTTTTCAAAGCGTGCGGCGAAATCACGATTATTTTTGTTCGCATCTTCAAATGTGTAATAAAAGCGACTATAGCTCATGGTCGATGACGCCAAACCCAGTCTGAGCATACCTTCTATATAGCGCTGATAATTATCGCCCAAATAGCTATTAAATAGACGCGTATTGTCGATGTCGCCAGAATAGTTATTCAAACCCAAAACATTGGCGGCAGCGAATACATTGTTCTGTAAATGACGGTTCTGAAGATTATCGAGCAATCGATACTCCTGCTCCGCGCATACAATTTTAGCTCCCGCTAAGCTGCAATCCTGTAGTGATTTTTTCCGTGACAATGAAGAGTGTTTGGAAGTTGTGGATGAGAGCGCTGGGATCGACCTTGTCGCGCGCGCCGAAGATGTGATTAGCGACACTGTTTGTTTAGTATTAAAGCTAGCACTAGCTTTAGGTAAAGCCACCCCATGAGTAGTAGACGGACGCTTTAATAACAGCCTTTGCATACGCGAGTTATTGCGTCTGAAATCACCCCAAGTGGGCAGACGCGCTCCCTTAGCTTGCAATTGGCAGTAGGCTATTTCGAGTTCAGTGCGCGGATTGCAAGCTGCCTGCGTGGCATTGGCCGCTATCAACAGCAGCAATATAATTATAATTCTCATACGCTTAGCTTAACCTTGAACCTCTTCGCAATACAGTCCGCTAAACTTAAAGCGTTGCTAAAAAAGGGGGTTGAGTTTTTGCACAGTCCGAAAAAGCAATAACCAGCAACGGTAAGCAATGTTTATAATTCTCACTGAATCAAACACCAAAAATCCGTCGTTAGGGTACTCTTAAAAATAGAACCCTGATTAGCTAACAGATGCACACCCTACCCGTTAACGCTCAACACAAAAACGCCACCGTGACTTGCGTCGCGATGGCGTTGAAATGTGTACTTACGGTGCCGAATCCTTCAGCTGAGTGACTAAGCTCCATGCTGGTCACTTTAATCCATTATTTATCCTTATCTTATCCCTAAGAATGCGCATCCCTATGCAGTTCATCCCTGTCGATCGTCCTGATCGATGATCCTTGTGTGCTGTCCTTAGCACCGAATCCTTTCTAGTGTAGCCAGACTCTGCTGTCTACCCATAACTCATCCTAAGCAACATCCTTGAGCCACATCCTTGCCGCTCTGTCCCTGTGGAAGAAATTATCACTCTAATTGTGTCTTTGAAACAGTGGCTAATTTCGGCAAAGCGTGTGAGATATGTCTCACATAGAGTGGGAAAGTGTCGCCTAAGACCTTATTTTGGATGATGCACTGTCCCCCCACACTTAACAGCACTTGGCGCTACCCCCCAACACTGCATGAGCAGATGTTGGTCGAGCAAGGTATATATGAATAGTTAATATACATGCCAACATCCTAGCGACAAACACCAGATTTACGAACGTCACTGAATCCAAAAACTCTGCTTGGAAATCCCTATAACTTATAATCTGGGTGTTAGGTGCAGCACATCTGTAAGCCTCTGCACCTATTTAGACACAATCAGCACTTCTCAAAATCAAGTAAAAATTTGGCAAATGTGCTAGTGTAACGGCCTCAGAGCAACCAGAGTAAGCCGCTATGGCCGCACGAAAAAAAGCAGTCGATTTTGAAAAAGCCCTAGCAGAACTTGAAACTTTAGTTGTCACTATGGAAAAGGGCGATATGAGCTTAGAAGAGTCGCTCAAAGCCTTTGAAACCGGCATTAAACTGACCCGTGACTGTCAAGCTCGCCTTTCGGAAGCAGAGCAAAAAGTCGAAATATTGATTGAGCAGCAAGGCGAACTTCAACTGGCTGACTTCGATAGCGCCGGTACCAGTACTTCCGATGCCTGAGTTTAAGTCATTTATCCAGGCCTGCCGCCTACGCGTGGACCTACAACTTGAACAGCTGTTACCCGCTTCTGGCCCATCCAGCAAGCTGCAAGCGGCTATGCGCTACAGCATATTTAACGGTGGCAAACGCGTGCGTCCTATTTTGGTGTATGCGGCCGCTCAAGCTGTGAGCAACAATGAATTGCCCGCTGACCACACGGCTGCCGACTCTATTGCATGCGACATCGCCGCCGCAGCGCTAGAGTGTATTCATGCCTACAGTCTTATTCACGACGACTTGCCCGCTATGGACAACGACAACTTACGACGGGGCAAGCCCACTTGTCATATTGCCTTTGACGAGGCCACGGCCATTTTGGCCGGCGACGCATTGCAGTGCCTAGCCTTTGAAGCCTTGGCCAATATTAAAAGTTTGGCCGCAACAGAAAAACTGGCTATGGTAATAGCACTGGCTAAGGCCTCTGGAGACAAAGGCATGGTAGCGGGTCAAGCTATCGACTTGGCGGCTGTCGACAACAAGCTGGCACTGACCCAATTAGAAACCATGCATAGCCTCAAGACCGGCGCCCTGATTCGTGCCAGCGTCGAGCTTGGCGCCCGCGCTGCCGGTAGCGCCACATCAAAACAACTGCACCATCTTGATGCCTATGCCCGCGCCATCGGCTTGGCCTTTCAAGTACAGGATGACATTCTCGATGTGACTGCCAGCACCGAAGTCCTCGGCAAGCAACAAGGAGCCGACGAAGCGCTCAACAAGCCAACTTATGTCTCTCTATTAGGCTTAACGGCTGCCCGCGCTAAGGCCCAGAATTTGCACAAACAAGCTCTAAGCGCACTGGAGACTTTTGGTGAGCAGGCGGAACCGTTGCGACAACTTTCCAGCTACATTATCTCCAGAGCGCATTAGCGGTTGCCGCTAAATTTCAATATCGCTAGGAAATATCAACGCTGGCGCTTAAAATAGCTTTTTATCTCACACACTTTACAAAGTACCTTTATATTACCAATGCTGACTGAAATTCCACGCCTTCGCCCCGACACACCTCTGCTCGACAGCATCGACAGCCCAGCCGACCTGCGCCTGCTAGACACAAAGCAATTGCCTGAGTTAGCGAAACAACTGCGTGAATTTTTACTTTACACCGTTGGCCAAACGGGTGGCCATTTTGGCGCAGGCCTCGGCGTCGTCGAACTGACTATCGCCTTGCATTACAGCTACAACACCCCCGACGATCGTATCGTCTGGGATGTCGGCCATCAGACCTATCCACACAAAATTCTTACTAGTCGCCGCGAACGTATGCACAGTATGCGTTTAAAAGATGGCCTAACGCCTTTTCCTAAACGCAGTGAGAGTGAATTCGACACCTTTGGTGTAGGCCACTCCAGCACCTCGATCAGTGCGGCCTTAGGTATGGACCTGGCCGCTAAACACATGGGCAACGACAATCGCGCCGTGGCCGTCATCGGCGACGGCGCCATGACGGCAGGCATGGCTTTTGAAGCGCTCAATCATACTGCCCACACCGACAGTGATTTATTAGTAGTACTCAACGACAACAATATGGCTATTTCGCCAAATGTTGGCGGCCTAGCGACTTATTTGTCAAAAGTTTGGGGCAGCAATTTTTACAACTCTTTGCGCAAGGGCAGCAAACAGGTACTGACTAAAATCCCGCATGCTTGGGATTTTGCCCGCAAAACAGAAGAGCATTTCAAGGGTTTTATTTCGCCCGGCACCCTGTTTGAAGAGATGGGCTTCAATTACATAGGCCCGGTCGACGGACACGATCTTAAAAGCTTAAACCGTTACCTGAAAAATCTGCGCAATTTCAAAGGCCCGAAACTGCTGCACATCATCACCAAAAAAGGCAAAGGCTTCGAGCCCGCCGAGCTGGACCCGGTCGGTTACCACGCTTTGTCCAAACTAGAGCCCAAGCTTCAGCCAACGGCTACAACCTCAGCGCCCAAGCGCCAAAAGTATCAGGACATTTTCGGCGACTGGCTCATAGACATGGCAGCCGCCGATTCCAAACTGGTCGCCATCACGCCCGCCATGTCCGGCGGCTCAGGTATGGATCGCTACGCCGCCACTTATCCAGAACGCTTTTTTGACGTTGCCATTGCAGAACAACATGCGGTTACGGTAGCAGCTGGCATGGCTTGCGATGGCCTGAAGCCAGTAGTAGCGATTTATTCCAGCTTTTTGCAGCGCGCCTATGACCAGTTGATTCACGATGTGGCACTGCAAAATCTCGACGTCACCTTTGCCATCGACCGCGCCGGAATGGTCGGCGAAGACGGTCCCACTCACGCCGGCGCTTACGACTTAAGTTTTATGCGCTGTATTCCCAATATGGTGATAGCCGCGCCGTCCGACGAAAACGAGTGCCGCCAGCTGCTGCACAGCTGTTACCAATACCCAGGTCCGGCCGCTGTGCGCTACCCGCGAGGCACAGGCCCTGGTTCTGCTGTAGAGCAGACCATGCAGCTACTGCCTATAGGCAAAGGCATAGAGTCGCTTTCAGGCTGTCAGGTGGCCATTCTCAATTTCGGCACCTTGCACGCCAGCGCGCTCAAGGCTGCCCAACAGCTTGGCGCAAGCGTCTGCGACATGCGCTTTGTTAAACCCCTCGATACCGCCCTGATTGAACGCATGGCCGCTAAACATGAACTGCTCGTAACACTGGAAGAAAACAGCCTAATGGCGGGAGCAGGCTCAGCCGTCAGCGAGTATTTCAACCAGCAAGGCACGATTATTCCAATGCTGCAGTTAGGTTTAACCGACCACTATGTCGACCACGCCAAACACTCGGAGCAATTAGCTTCTGAAGGGCTAGACAGCGCAGGTATTGAAGCCAGTATTCGCCAACGCTTACAGCTATTGGGACTAAAACTCAGCAGCGCTATTTAAGCCTTGATTTTTAGCGCCACGGCGCCGATAGTGAGCGTCTGTTTATGCCCAAATGGACCCTTTGAGCCGTTCACAATATGACCATCATAGATTCTTATTTAGATGCAGACTGTTTTTTAGTGGCGGACATAGGCGGCACTAATGCGCGCATTGCTGTCGCCTCGAGCAGTAATTTCTCTCTAACCGAACAACACACATTCCAGTGCGCCGATTTTGACTCGCTGGCCGACATAGTGCGCGCTTGGCAAGCCGCCGCCAATTGTCCCATGCCGAACAGAGCCTGCTTTGCTATCGCTGGGCCAATCAGCGGTAGCAGCCACGACGGCTCTGTCAAAATGACTAATCTCAATTGGGAATTTTCGGTACACCAGCTTAAACAGGAACTCGCTTTAAGTGAGTTGCACGCCATCAATGATTTTGCCGCTATGGCTAACGCCGCTGCGGTCCTTGGCGATGATGAACTATTCAGCTTAAAAAGCGGCAGCGCCTGCATCGATGCGCCACTGGCTATTATTGGCCCTGGCACAGGTTTTGGCGCAGCGGCTTTGGTTCCCAATCAACACCAGTGGATCACCATGCCGGGCGAGGGCGGACATGCCGCCTTTGCCCCCACTACCGAACTTGAACGCGAACTACTGACCCTATTGAGCAAGAAATATCAGCACGTCTCAGTCGAGACACTCCTCTGTGGGCGGGGTCTGGTCGATATATACCAAGCGCTGTGCCAACTGCAGAACCATTCACTGCCGCAAAACTACAGCCCCAGCGACATTACCGAACAGGGGCTGCATGATCGCGACAACGTATGCGTACAAACACTCGATGTGTTCTGCGGTATTCTTGGCAGCACCGCCGCCGATATCGCTTTGACGTACGGCGCCCGTGGCGGCGTATTTATCGGTGGCGGCATAGTACCGAGGTTGCGGGGGTTTATCGAAAGTTCCAACTTTTGCGCCCATTTTATTAATAAGGGTGTCATGAGCGACTACGCTAAAAGCATTCCTGTACAGGTGATGATCGCAGAACAGCCAGCACTGGTCGGCGCAGCCGCATGGCTGGCCAATCGAGATGGGCCAGAGTAACCACTCTGCCCTTCTCTACCCCCCTGTTTTGCTACAAGGTAATAATAAATGAACAAGAATGAATGGTGGCGCGGCGCGGTTATATACCAAATTTACCCCCGAAGTTACGCCGACAGCAGCAATAATGGCGTCGGTGATTTGGTCGGTATTATCGACAAACTCGACTATGTCGCCAGCCTAAATATCGACGCTATTTGGCTGTCGCCTTTCTTTAAGTCGCCGATGAAAGACTACGGCTATGACGTATCGGACTACCGCGACGTTGATCCACTATTTGGCAGTCTCGAAGAGTTCAAAAAACTGACCGATAAGGCCCACAGTCTGGGTATCAAAATAATTATCGATCAGGTTCTGAGTCATTCATCCGACCAGCACCAGTGGTTCGTACAAAGTCGTAAAAATAAAACCAATCCCCAACACGACTGGTATGTGTGGGCCGACCCAAAACCCGACGGCACCGTACCCAACAACTGGCTCAGCGTTTTTGGTGGCTCCGCTTGGAGCTGGGATTCACGCCGCGCCCAGTACTATTTACACAATTTTTTAGAGTCGCAGCCAGATCTTAATTTTCACAATCCGGACGTACAGCAACAACTGCTTGACGACGTGGAGTTTTGGTTAAAGCTCGGCGTCGATGGCATTCGACTCGACGCTTGCAACTTTTATTTTCACGACCAACAGTTGCGTAACAACCCGCCGGTTCCAGTCGATGCCGAGCAAACCAAAGGTGTCACTGGCGCTAATCCCTACTCCATGCAGCGCCATGTGTACGATATTTGCCGACCGGAAAATCTAACGTTTCAAAAGCGCCTGCGACAGTTATTTAATCGCTACCCCGGAAGCTGTTCGCTCGGTGAAATTGGTGCTGACAATGCCCTCGAAGTTATGGCCGAATATACCGAGGGCGGCGACAAGCTATTTATGGCTTACACCTTCGACTTATTGACCACCGACTACGACAGCGGCGATATCCGCAAAATTGTCGGCGAGGTAGAGAGCACCTTAACCGACGGTTGGCCCTGCTGGTCATTTTGTAATCACGATGTGCCCCGCGCTATTTCACGCTTAAAATCCGACACGGCCAAAACTCCAGCACACGCCAATATGTTGTTGGCACTACTCACCAGTTTGCGCGGCTCTAGCTGTGTTTATCAGGGTGAAGAGTTAATGCTGCCTGAAGCCGATATTCCGTTCGACCGCATTCAAGACCCCTATGGCATCCCCTTTTGGCCAGAGTTTAAGGGTCGCGATGGCTGCCGCACACCTATGCCATGGCAGTCCAATAAAGCCCAAGCCGGCTTTAGTGAGGTTGAACCTTGGCTGCCAATGCCCGCCGAGCACTTACCGCTGGCACGCGATATACAAGAAAAAAATTCAACATCAGCACTGAATTTGTGGCGCCATTTTTTAGCCTGGCGCAAACAGCAATCAGCATTGGTGCACGGCGATTTTAGTTGGATCAACAGCAAAGATGTAAAACAAACGCTTCTATTTAGCCGCAAGAGCGATGATCAGCATTTACTGGTTGCGGTAAATATTAGCGCCGAAGAAAAAACTATTGCGGTGCCCGCTGGCTATAGCAATATTCATATACTGGCATCCAGCGGATTCGACTGCAGCTATAACGCAGACCAACGGCAACTCACGCTGCCCGCCTGGCAGCTGTGTTTTGCGCAAATTGAAAATAATTAATCCATCGCGATGGAATTATGTGAAATGAATCAAGCTGAAAACGTCGACAACTCTGTAGCTAGTGATAGTCCTGAAAATAATGGCAACAGCACACCCAAGGCTGATCTGAGTGATATTTATCACGCGGTAAAAACTGTCATTCTCAGCCGCCAGCACCCGGTCACTGGATTATTTCCCGCCAGTACCGACGTTAATACGCACGGTGATTACACCGATGCCTGGGTGCGCGATAACGTTTACACCATTATGGCGCCCTGGGCGCTGTCAAAAGCGTTTAAAAAAAACGGCGACAAACTTAAATGCGACGAGTTGGAACAGGCGACTATAAAACTGATGCGTGGCCTGCTGCAATGTATGATGCGTCAGGCCAATAAAGTTGAAAGCTTTAAATACAGCCTCGCCGCACACGACAGTTTGCACGCAAAATACAATACCGCCACCGGCTTGGAAGTTGTGGCTGATGATGCTTGGGGCCACCTACAAGTAGATGCCACCTCAATATATTTATTGCTGCTGGCACAAGTAACCGCCGGAGGCCAGCGCATAATAGTCACCCAAGCCGAAGTCGATTTTGTTCAAAATTTAATTTACTACATCTCTCGTGCCTACCGCATACGTGACTTTGGTATATGGGAGCGCGGCAATAAAATTAACAATGGTAAAACCGAGGTCAATGCCAGCTCAGTTGGTATGGCCAAAGCCGCTCTCACCGCACTAGACGGCTTAAATTTATTCGGTCTTGACGGACCCGCCAGCGCCGTAGTGCACACTATAGCCGACGCTATCGCCCGCGCCGAAGCCACCTTGCAAACACTGCTGCCACGCGAGTCTCGTTCAAAAGAATGTGACAGCGCTCTGCTAAGTGTAATTGGCTTCCCCGCGTTTGCGGTAGACGATAAAAAATTGATCCAGCGCACCCGCGATGAAATTCGTAGCAAACTCGAAGGACGCTATGGCTGCAAGCGTTTTTTACTCGACGGTCACCAATCGGTGCTCGAAGATCAAAGCCGTATGTATTATGAGCACGCAGAGCTATCAGGGTTTGAAAACATTGAGTCAGAGTGGCCACTGTTTTTCACCTATCTTTATATCAGCGCTAACTTCAGTGGCGACAAAGAACTGGCCCTGTTTTATCGTACTAAACTTGAACAACTGATGGTCGAAAAAGACGGCTTTATGTTGCTTCCTGAGCTCTACTATGTGCCGGCCGATGGTATTGCCGCCGAAAAAGAACACCCCGGCAGCCAGAAGCGTGTCGCCAACGACAATGTGCCCTTAATATGGGCGCAGAGCTTGTATACCATCGGCTTATTATTAGATGAGGGCTATATTGACTGCCAAGATATCGACCCACTGCTGCTGCATCAACGTCAGGCTCAAATTGAAAAGCCTTCCATTGCGCTGGTGATACTGGCGCAGAATGATCACGTAAAACGTAAGCTGTCACGCTACGGCGTAATCAGTGAAACTTTGCGCGACATTCGACCGCTAAAAGTAATTTCCGCAGCGCACTTAGTCGATGCTTTCGGTGCACTAGGTGCCAATGCTCAGCTTAATTTAAGCGGCCGGCCCAAGCGCACATTGCAGAGTTTAGCGACTGCTCACCCCTATAATATTAACGGCCAGCAATTATTAACGCTGTCTTGGATGCAGGATAATGCCATCGACTATCGCAAAGCCGATGCGCAAATGCTGGCCGAAATTCTACACGGTGAAATTAAGTACATAGAGAAACACTGGTTTTACCGCGAACCTGCAGTATTCACGCTACTGGTCGACAAAGACACCTGCGACCTACCCGATATCGATGCATTTTTTGTCACCTTACGCGGTTTTCAGCATCGCTCGATTAACGAGCGGATCTCACATGCCACCGCTGACATTGCCAAACGCGCCGCTCATGTAAACTGTATGCAAATACCGAACATTTGTCTAACCACGCTGAATGAGCACAGCTCAATTTCCTGGTCATCGGTTGCCGATCGAACGTTCTCGCCACTACTGCCAAATGACGGCGACAGTGTTGCGCAAATGGAAACATTGAAAACCCTATGCACCGGGCTTGGCATTAATGATAATCTACAGCTCGAGGAACAAACCCTCACCGTGGGTCAATTGGCGCTGTCGGTATTTCAACGCGCCCGCCGCCGCCAAGACTGGCTGCTAATGCGCTACAGTTACGCACTGCTGCAACAGCCGAGCAATGAGCTGTCTGACGCGCTGTCTGAATTGCAAGCGCGGCGCCAGACGATAGTGCTGGGTCAGCCGGGCCGCGGCCAACGTATTACAGAATCTCTCTCGACCACCGAACTCGATCAGATCATTCGCAATACCTGCACTGAACCTTTAGAGCAGGCATTAATTCAAGAGGTGCTATTAACGCTGGGTAATTTAGTCCGCACCGAGCCCAAATTATTTGAAGGGCTGCGTACTATTCGTCTTAATCACCTACTGACCCTCTGTGCGCAGCAGCGATTGGATAAAAACATAAGTAAAGACGGTGACAAGGCGGCTTTAAAAAAGGGTGCTCTTACCCTACTGGGCCAGCTGACACCGCATGAATTTTTCCTGCAGTTGCGCCGAATATTTGCCGATCAGCATAAACATTTTTCCGATGATTTAGCGGTTCATTTACACAGTGATAAAGCAGAGAACTTGCACTATTCTGATGCTAGCCGCTCACTAGTAGTGGATACCGACTGGTTTGAATGGCGCTTAGCACGCGGGCTAATTACCCGCTTCGACAGTGACTTTCTGCAGGACATCTGGTCTAGTATGAAGCAGGTCCAGTACATAGTATTTGATGATCCGCGCAATCAACACGCCGTACTCGACTGCAAGCGAGCACTTAATTCAATGACCCCTGGCGAAGAAAACTTTGCCCTGCTGATTGAAAATCTGATCCAACCACTGCACCCTGCCTACTACAAAAGCATGATTATTGAGACCTTAAGTGCCTATACCGAATTTTGCACAGGCATGCCACATGCGGACTTTGGCAATCGCCTATACCTCAGTGAAGTGGTCAACAAAGCAGCCGATTTTTATCGCAGCGATAATATTGAACCCACAAAAACTGATAAATTCGAGGCTCCTGTAGGCAGCGAGCGTAGCCTCGATTACTTAATGCAAGCACCGCCGCAAATTGCTCAGCTTTATATTAAACGCGCCCTTGAAGAATTGACTAAACGGATTTAAAAAAATGACTGATGTTGTAATCAATAAACACAAGCCAACCGCCCACTGTAGCGCCGAACTTTTAGATGAGCTCAAGCATGCTCATTGCGCTCGGCCCTTTGAGCAACTCGGTTGCCAGCGCCATGGGGATATTGTGATCGTTACTAGTTGGCAGCCCAATGCCTGCAGGGTGGAACTGCTACCACTAGACCCAACAAACAATAAAGTCTTAGCGCTAATGGAGTGTCTAGACACTGAGGGTTTATTTCAAACCTCGCTAGAAACTCCCGAGCATCACTTCCGCCTGCGCATTACTTATCGCAATCAAGAAGGTTCAGAAAGCAGCTATACAAAACACGACGCCTATCAATTCCCCGAACAGCGCTTTGACCATCAGCAGTGGGACAGATCGCGTCTATACAACCATCAGGGTGCCCATCTCTGCTCGGTCACCGTCGATGGGATCGAAATTTCCGGCACTCGTTTTGTAGTCTTCGCACCCAATGCCCGCTCGGTCAGTCTAATCGGTGACTTCAACCACTGGAATGGTAGTAACCATCCGATGGCCAGCAGCGAGCATGGTAACTGGCACTTGTTTGTACCTGACATGGATGCCACTCAAGCTTACAAATATGAAATAAAATCTCAGCAAGGTGATGTGCTGCCGCACAAAATCGATCCCTATGGTTTCTCAATTGATCAATTTCCGTCTTTTGCCAGCCGTGTCTATGACCACGACACTTATCAGTGGCAAGACAGTAGTTGGCAAAATCGGCCAGAGATAGACCCTCGCGAAACGCCGATGAGTATTTACGAGGTACAGCTGTGCAGCTGGCGCCGCGATGAAAACAATAAACCGTTAACGTACGCTGAATTAACTCGGCAGTTAATTCCCTATGTAGTAGAAATGGGGTACACCCATCTCGAACTACTGCCTATTACCGAATACCCGTTCGATGGTTCCTGGGGTTATCAGCCGGTTGGGCTTTATGCCCCCACCAGCCGCTTCGGCGACCCCGACGATTTCAAAGCCTTTGTCGACGCTTGCCACCAAGCGGGTATCTCGGTCATTCTCGACTGGGTGCCGGCACACTTTCCGACCGATGGTCACGGCCTTGCCAACTTTGACGGCACGCCACTGTTTGAGTACGAGGATCCTAAGCGCGGCTGGCATAAAGACTGGAACTCACTGATTTATGATTACGGCCGCGAAACGGTGTGCGATTATTTGATCAGTAACGCCGTTTACTGGCTGGACAAATTCCACCTCGACGGCCTGCGCGTCGATGCCGTCGCCTCCATGCTGTACCTTGATTACGCCCGCGACGATGGCGAGTGGATTCCCAATGTCGACGGCGGCAATGAAAATTATGAAGCCATTACCTTTTTGCGCCGCTTAAACGAGCTAGTGTATTTAAACTATCCCAAGACGCTAATGATCGCAGAGGAATCTACGTCTTTTCCCGGTGTTTCAAAGCCGACCTTTGAAGGCGGTTTGGGTTTTGGTTTTAAGTGGAATATGGGTTGGATGAACGATTCTTTGCGTTATATGCAAAAAGATCATATTTATCGCAAGTATCACCACAATGAGCTGACCTTTAGCATGGTCTACGCCTTCGATGAGCACTTTGTACTGCCCCTGTCGCACGACGAAGTGGTGCATGGCAAAAAATCACTCATGGATAAAATGCCCGGTGACGCCTGGCAGAAATTTTCTAATCTACGCGCATTTATGGGCTATATGTACGCGCATCCAGGTAAAAAGCTCAATTTTATGGGCAACGAATTCGCCCAAGGCGCCGAGTGGAATCACTCTCAATCACTCGACTGGCACCTTTTGGAGATCGACTTCCACAAGGGCCAGCAACGCTTAATAAGCGACCTCAATCACCTCTATAAAAATGAGCCAGCGCTTTATGAGCGCGATTTTAGCGGAGATGGTTTTAGTTGGCTGGCTGCCGACGACGCCGAAAACAGCGTCTTATCGATGGTGCGTTTTGGCGCCGACAAGCGCGACCATATGATCGCTATTAGTAACATGACTCCGCAGCCACGCGCCGACTATAATATCGGTGTGCCAAGTGCTGGCGCCTATGCCGTTGTGCTCAACACCGACTCTAGTCATTACGCCGGTAGCGACTTTGTCGTCGGTAATAATTTTAAAGCTGACAACAAGCCCATGCATGGGCAGAGCTTTTCAATACAACTAAATGTCCCAGCCCTGGCGACGATATTTTTGAAGCCAGTGCCAGTCGAAGTACAGCAGATTAAAACCGCGGTCTTAAACAAAAAGCCTGTAAAGGCCAAGGCCAAGACCAAAAACCGTAAAACCAAGAAAAAGTAATGGCCCTATGAGTTTAACCGCTGGAAAATCCTATCCGCTCGGCAGTTCGCTGACCGAGCAAGGTTGTAATTTCGCCCTCTATTCTGAGCATGCTAGCCATGTGGCGGTTTGCCTGTTTGACGATTCTGGCCGTGAAACTGCACGGCATGCCTTAACCGAGTGCCATGGAGGTATTTGGCATGGCCATATCGCTGGTATTACAGCGTCGCAGCACTACAACTATCGCTGCGACGGTCCGGTTGATACGTCTCAGGGACAAATTTATAACCCCAGCAAATTATTAATAGACCCCTATGCCAAGCAGCTATCGGCCAGTCTGGAATTTAACCGCGCCCTACTCTGGTGTGACGAGCACGGCAACAGTGACAGCGCCGACTTTGTACCTAAATCTATTGTCATAAAAGATGATGGCGAAGTTGAGGGCCAGGGTAAGATTGATGTCGATCCAGATCAGCGTATTATTTACGAACTTCACGTTAAGGGATTTACTCAACTTTTTCCCGGCCTCAATGAGGAGAAACGTGGTAAGTATTTGGGTCTAATCGAGCCCGCTGTTATCGAACACCTGCAACAACTCGGTGTTACCACTTTGCAGCTGATGCCCTGCTTCAGTTTTATGAGTGAAAAACGTCTGAGTGAATTAGGTCTGAGTAATTATTGGGGTTACAATCCAATTAATTTCTTCTGTCCCGATTTACGCTATGCCATTAGCGATCCGGTCGCCGAATTCAAACAAATGGTGGCGGGTTTACATAACGCCGGTTTCGAAGTTATTTTGGATGTGGTTTATAACCACACCGCCGAGGGTCCGCAAGAAGAGAGTTACTGTGCTTTTAAAGGCATCGATAACCGAGTCTATTACCAGTTCAGTCACGCTGAATATCGCAATGACTCGGGCTGTGGCAACACTATCAACAGCAGTCATCCGCAAGTTACCCAGTTGATTCTAGACAGCCTGCGCTATTGGGCAGGGTCTATGGGTTTGGACGGTTTTCGCTTCGATCTCGCACCTATACTTGGTCGCAATGGAGACAATTTCAATCAGCACGCCGGTATATTTGCCGCCATACAACACGACCCATTGCTGAGTCGAAAGTTATTAATCGCCGAGCCCTGGGACATAGGTCCTAATGGCTACCAGTTAGGCAACTTCCCCAGCCATTGGTTTGAAGTTAACGACAAATTTCGCGATTGTAGCCGCGCTTTTTGGCGCGGCGATGAAGGCTTAATTAGCGAGTTTACTACCCGCCTTATGGGCTCGCGAGACCTGTTTGATAAAAACCATCGCAACTGCGCAAACTCGGTTAACTGCATAACCTATCATGACGGTTTCACCTTAGAAGACACCGTAAGTTATCAACATAAACACAACGATGCCAACGGTGAGGATAATAGAGACGGCCACGGTCACAATCTCAGCGGCAACTACGGTGTTGAAGGCGAAACTTGCGACAGTGACATACTCGCTCTGCGTGAACAGCAAAAACGCAATTTGATTTTCACCCTGCTGTTTGCCCGCGGCACCCCGCACTTTCTGGCCGGCGACGAACTGAGCAACTCCCAGCAGGGCAACAACAATGCTTATTGTCAGGACAACAGCATCAGCTGGGTCGATTGGCAACTAGACCCGCGCAAGACCAAATTTCTAACGTTTTGCCGTGAATTAATGGCCCTGCGCAAGAAAATTGGCTCACTCAATCGCCTGGCTTTGCCCGACGAACACTATTATCTGAATGCCCATCATCATGACCTACTCTGGTTAAACTCTGACGGCGAACGCCCCAGTGAGAGCCAGTGGCGCGACCCTGACAACAAATTTTTAGCCCTTCACATCAGTGAAAAGCGCTCTTTTTCCTTCGATGTACACTCTGCTCCTCCGACCATAAACGGTGAACACAATACACTACTGCTATTCAATACCGGCACCGAAGCGATCACCTTTAGCATCCCCTACACAATGAAAGAAGTTCTTTATCGGCGCCTACTAAATACAGCAGAGGGAAAGCCTTTAGATGAAAATCCAGCGGTATTGGTTAATGTTATCGAAGTAGCAGCGCGCTCAACTCAGGTATGGGTTGGAGAGTAGCCCCGTTGAAGTAAATAAAATAATCGGTATTTAATAAACAATTAAGCATGGATGCTTGTGTATTCCTGGCTTGGCATAACTTGCCATCTTCCTTTATTTAAGTCGTAAAAAAGGGAATGAGTACATTAACCGAGCCAATGCTCCTCTAATATGATTTTTTCCCGCTTTTAGCGACTAACCTTAATCCTAAATAATTTAAAGAAGAACAACAAAGCAAGCAATTTGAGCAGTCTTACTATGAAGCCATTAATAACACTCGGCACAGCGACTATTCCCAATAATGGTGGTGAGCTGACTCTGCTTCGACGCGAGAATGAGTTTTCGATTCGACTGTCTGGCACGCGTGGCGAGCTGATGAATAGTCGTATTTATAATTCCGAACAGGAGCTGTCTAAGCTCGGCTGTGCGCATATTAAAAACAAGGACAATTCAGCCGTATTAGTGGGTGGGCTAGGTATGGGTTATACCTTGGCAACAGCACTAGAGTGCGTAAATGAAAAGTCACAGGTCACTGTAGCGGAGCTTATTCCTGAGGTGGTCGAGTGGAATAAAGGGCCGCTCGGTGAATGTGCCGGTAAACCACTAGCGGATAATCGCTGCCAGGTGAAATTAGGCGATATAGCTGAATTAATTAAAAAACAGCAACCGAACTTTGATGCCATATTGCTCGACGTAGATAACGGACCTGATGGCATCACAAAAACGGATAATGATTGGCTCTATTCCAGCAGCGGTTTAGACGCCTTATATAAGAGCTTACGTCCCGGTGGAATGTTAGCGGTGTGGTCTGCACACCCAGATGAGTTGTTCACCAAGAGGCTCAAAAAAACTCGTTTCTCGGTAACAGTTCGCACCGTCAGAGCGAGGCCTGGCAAAGGCAGCCGACACACAATTTTTCTGGCGAAAAAGCCTTAGCGCTAGTCATTGGTTTTTACGACCGTTTGTAAAGTATTAAAAGTACTACTGTGATTCAACAAGAGCTTGGAACCTCATTTTAGCCTGTGCGCTTTAAACAGAGATGTAACAACGTCTGAGCAAAAGCCGTTAACTTTAGCTGGGTCGCAACCAAACCAGCCGCTAGTGCCTAATAAGTACCCATTGAGATCCGTCCACCCCAACTAAAAGGCAAAAAAAAGGCCGGAACACATTAATAAAAATGCACCCCAGCCCGATTTTAGAAGTAACTTAGTAGAACTTAAACAATCGCCAATGCCGGTTTAACAGCGGATTGGGGCGGCGCAGACAGTGTTGCTTGTATCGCAGGCATCAACTGACTCTTGCGTGATATTGCACCAGGTAATAGCATCCATTGGGAAGCAGCCGTTTCGCCGTAGGCGGCACTCGCTAAATCTTGCTCAGCCTGTGAAAACAACACCAGATGAGATTGCTTGCCCTTAGTATCCACAATAGCGAAGAAAATATAATCCAAACCCTGCTTGGCTTTTTCTACTTTCATCTCTGTTAAGAAAGATGCTTGGCGCTCGATCAGCTGTTCTGGCAGCAAAGTTTCGGCAACACCAAAGCCGACCCTTTTATCATTGATTACATAATGTTTGAAATCAAGTTTCAAAATACTATAGGTATCAACATCGGCCAAATCTGATTTAGCTTCCAGCATCGCTGTACCAAAGGCCACGATGTCGTCGATACCGGCGATTTTGGCCAGCTTCTCGGCATATACCTTGTCTTGCGGGCAGGTTGTTGGCGATTCGAAAATCAAGGTGTCAGATAATATACCCCCTAGTAGCACGCAGGCCGTCGTGCTGCTCATGGTCTTACCCATTTTTTCAAAGCGATCAGCCAAGATAGTAGCGGCACTGCCCCAAGGGCGGATATCCATTGAGATAGCCTTGTTAAAAGTAATCGGCTGATCTTGTATAGCATGGTGATCAATGATCGCAACGATATCGTCATTACAAACATATTTATGCAGCTGCGTCTTCTGGTTGAAATCCACCAAACCGACTTTTTGACCATCTTGCTGGCTGATCATAGCGGGCGCTTCTAAACCGCAATAATCCAATACATAAGCAGTCTCTTTATTTAGCTCGCCGGCACGGCGCGCTTCGCCACCAAACAACTCAGCAGCAGCGATAGCAGAACTAATGGTATCTGTATCGGGGCTTAAATGACCCAGCCATACTAGATTATCGGTTTGATTGTTCTCCGGGGTTTCTAAATCAAAAAAAGCCATAAGATCTCTGCCTAAATAATTCTATTAGTCGTTCCTCGCTTATTAATACAAACTAAAGCGAGTGTAAGTATTGTTCAATTATAACCGAATATGGAATTTCCGTCAGAGCTATCGAACAATGCCGCTAACATGCGGGACATCTATAACGCCTCCATATAGAGGCCTAATGAATCTATCGTGATACCGACGTTTGTCGCCACTGATGCAGCAAAGGCACTGAAAAAACAGCAAAAGCAGATTTTAACGCTAGTAAACTCTTTGATCGCACATAAAAACCCACCATTGCGATGGGTTTTTATGCTGTTACAGAGCAACAGGCTATATTGCGCATTTACCGATAAATAGCGACCTTTATGTAGCAATATAGACTCAATTATTAAAGCTCACGGGTTACTTTGCGAGCTATTGAAGAATCCCTTCGACTCTGCCGCTTATAATTTATCGGAGTCTACTGGGCCATCTTCTTAGGGCTCGCAGGCTCTTTTTTTTGCTTTTGAAGATAATTTTCTAACTGTTCTTTTAACGGGAAAGGCTTATTGTTTATTGTCATATCAGCATTGTGTATGTTGATATCAACAACAAGATTCTGGCCATCCTTGTTAATAAAGCCTTGATCGATATACATCCCCACCATTCCTGCAACCGGGGTTTTCATTACCACCGCATTATCACTCTTAAGTATAAGATCTATATCTACCGCCGATAAAAAATCGATAGGATTTTTGACATCCATAGGGTGAATATTATCGGTAATACCGACAAATTTAACATCGGCCTCGATACTGACATCGCCATCCATAACCTTCAGATTGAGTTCCTGATTAAGCGCTAAGTCTTTTTTGAGTAAAGACGTAAGTATACTTCGGGTCGCTGCTTTCACAGTTTCAGATTCAAAATCGAACTGTCCATCGGTTTGCATTGCCGATTGAAATTCTGGGGCCAGTTGAGCCCACAGTTCAAAAACTTTACTGTCGACATTATTAATCTCTATGGCATAGCCTATCGCGGATATCGGCACTGGTGATGACGATTCAATGTCATTGATATAAAAGCTTTCTTTAAGGCTAATTCTATTGTCATCATCGTAAGACTGTATAACGTCAATACCAGCATCTTTAGCAATAAATGTATGACCACTGAAGTTTATTGCTAACTGGGGAAATTTTATATTGACAGTATTGTTATTAAGAAAGTTATCACGATTTGTTATGTCAAATTCCCCAGCACTGGCCTGAAGATCAAAGCTACTTTCGCTATTACTATAATTCAAGGCTCCTAGCTGCCAGCTACCGGCATAATGTCGCTGAATAAAACTGCCCTCGCCACTTGCAACTATACCCCCAAAATTAAACTGATTATCTGGCTGCTCTATTTTTAATGGGGCTATATTAAGCATGTAATTGGCGCGCCCAGTGAAACCCATAGTCAGTGCAGATATAGCAAAGTCACCGCTAAAATAATCCATCAGTTTAAGCTTTACAACTTCTGTCATACCATTACTGGCGGTGATTGTGGATATATTGTTGCTAATAAGACGGCTGTCGGCATTAAACAATGCTAATTCTAAGCCTTGCCGAGTTATCATAACTGGACCGTGCTGGATCGCTATTTTATTTTCAACCGAAATTACGTTATCTGAGTCTTGTTCGATAGTCAGAATAAAACTGGCATCACTAGTGAATAACCCACGCTGATAGTCTATATCTGATACGGTCATACTCTGATTGCTATTAGCAATTTTTTGTTGATTGCTGAATTCTGCTTTAATCATAGCCTCTGACTGTAGGCTAATGACATAGACGCTAGATATATAGGCGGCGGCCAATACGGCTATAGACAATATTTTCTTATTCACATTACATCCCTTTGATAGAAGATAAATTCTGGCATAGTAGCACTTACAATAACTGTGCAATTTCTCTGTTCGTCTTCAATGCCATTGTTTTTACACTTTTTATAGGCCATAGAAAATACACTGACATAAATTTTATTCATACAACGAGCAACTCTTCCTAGCTATTTTTTTCTCAAAAATACAGCCACGCATATCATTGTTATGGATGTATGTTGAAACAACCCTCACTAATAGTCTTTATCTATTTATCTTGATACAAGAATTATAAAAATCTATACGCTTAATTCTGCAACAATCATTCAGTGACTATATTAATATTTTCGTAGTCGATATTTTCACTGGCACTTAATTATCTTAAGACTGTTATATATTGCTATTAATTCTTTCTCTATGGTCAATCTAACTATTGATGAAAATCATCATCTGAAGTGATCGCTCTAATTTTTTAATGCCGCACGACGTCCGGCTTGATCGATAAAAGTCCACGCAATAAAGCGACTAACTTTTTGACCCTGAGCCATATCGATGGTGCGTAATTCTTCCACGCCCGATTTTTTAAGCACAGCATAGAGCGGCTTAAGGCTTTCTTTTTTCGACACCAGTGAACTGAACCATAAACACTGGTCAGCAAACATAGTGCTCTGCGCAATCATGGTGGTGATAAATTTTACCTCGCCCCCTGGACACCAGAGTTCGGAATTTTGACCGCCAAAATTTAGCGTACTGGAGCTGCCTTTACCTAGATTTTTCCATTTTCGCTGAGTGCCCTGCTGCGCTTCTTCATTAGAGGTGTGAAAGGGCGGGTTACAAAGCGTGAGATGAAAACTGTCCTTGGCTGTGATTATGCCTCGAAAAATGTCACTGCTATTTTTCTGTAACTTTATTGCAATCTTTAACTGATTAAATTTAACAATCTGCTGAGCTAACGTGACCGCTACTGGGTCTATATCGGAGCCAGTAAAGCTCCAGCCATATTCGCTTTGACCGGTGAGCGGATATACCAGGTTCGCACCCGTGCCTATATCCAGAACCTTAATAGCACGGCCATGCGGCACCTGGTTGTTATTGTCTAGAGCAAGCAAGTCGGCCAGATAGTGCAGATAGTCAACTCGGCCAGGTATAGGCGGACAAAGATAATTTTCCGGTATATCCCAAAACTTAATATTGTAGTGCGTGTGCAGCAGCGCACGATTCAAAGCTCGCACTGCATGCGCGTCACTAAAGTCGATACTGGTATGACCCGCTGGATTGCTAGCGATAAAATCGGCCAACTCAGGGCTATGCTTGATCAGGCGTTTAAAATCATAGCCGTCAGTATGCTGATTGCGCGGATGCAGTTTAGACTTAGCGGTTTTTCTAAAGGAGCGAGTCAAAGAGGTGCCTGTCGGGATTTGATGCGAGAAAGGATGTTAGCCGAGGATTATATCAGTTCCTTTTGATCGGATTACCATCCAGTGGGATAGGCTAATACCTCAATAGGCATCATATTGTTACGCTGACCATGATTAAAAGCCCACTATTCAGAACTAACAATAGGGTTAACTATGAAACGTATCTTTTTGTTCCTAATAACCAATATCGCCATTATGTTGGTACTGAGCATCACTTTAAGACTGCTGGGTGTAGACAGCATATTGGCCGAGAATAGCTCGGACTTGAACATTGAAGCGCTGGTTATTTTCTCTGGCGTAATAGGTTTTGGCGGGTCGTTTATTTCGCTGCTCATTTCCAAATGGATGGCCAAGCGCATGACCGGTGCGGAGGTAATCAATGAACCTAAAAATAAGCCTGAACAGTGGCTGTTCGATACCGTAGCCAAGCAGTCAAAAATTGTTGGCATTAAAGCCCCTGAAGTGGCGATTTTTCCATCAAATGACATGAATGCCTTTGCCACCGGCGCCAGCAAAAAAAAAGCCTTGGTCGCTGTGTCAAAAGGTCTGCTCAACAACATGACCCAGAGCGAGATTGAGGCCGTAATCGGCCATGAGCTAAGCCATGTCGCCAATGGCGATATGGTCACTTTGACTCTGATTCAAGGCGTGGTGAATACTTTTGTGGTATTTCTCTCCAGGGTTATTGGCCATGTGGTTGACCGAATAATTCTCAAGAACAATCAGGGGCATGGCATCGGCTATTTTGTTGCAGTTATAGTGTCTCAGGTTGTCCTGTCTATTTTGGCCAGTAACAGCAAACGCGGCACAAAAAACCATTCAAACAAGGTATAACTTATCAGTCAGAGTCCATTGTGAAGTGATTACTTAATAATGCTAACACTGACAAATAGAGTCAAACCCGAAAAGAAATACAACTACTGCATGGTGTTGTTAAATCAGTATCGGCCTAAATTAAAACGGTACATATCTTCACCGCCCTGCGCCGAGCCATTGGCCGCCCCAACGCTTAAGCAAGTAATTTGCATCAAGCCGCTTCTAGATAACTGACCGATAAACCCGCCGAGACTTTCAAGATCACACCCCAGCATTCTGGCCATTACCTGTCGTTTGGCGACGTAAGGTTGCTGCTGCCCCAGCACCACATGAGCGAGGGCTTTTGCGCCTTCATCGACCTCGAAAGCTTCAATAGCCTTTAACTGTCTGGCCGAATAACGATAACCACTCGTTCTGCGTGTCTCAAACATACTCTGTGCCTCAAAAATATTGACCGCTAGAACACTGTCTACTCAGCATTCGCGGAGTAAAAAACGGTGCTTCTAGCTGATTGATTACCGCCTGCAAAATGCGGATGTACTCACACCAAGGCATGGCGGCAGGCAAGCTGTCGATAGAGTCCATGCAGCTCTGGCGATAACAGCGGTCATAACTGTCGCTGGCGTCCCACTGAAACCCTACTTGCATTAACTAACCTCAACTGGTGATGTCATAACCATAGCAAACACCTGTATGGATTAACAGTTATGTTTTTCAATCTCATTTAGAACAATTCACACTGATGAATAATTCGGTAGCTACGCCCATTGTCGGTAACTTCGCTGCGATAGAGCGCCACCTGCCGAATATCGATATGACTACTGAGTTTTAACGACAATAATCTAGGCAAAAGAGAACTAGCCTTGCGCGCCAGTGTGATGTGCGGTCGATAGGGTCCAGGGCAAAGAGGCAGCGACAACTCAGCGCATAGATTAATACAAACTTGGTGCAAAGCTTGCAGCGCAGGGCACGCTAACACCTGAACCACCATAGCCGCCGAGTTAACATCGGGGAAGGCCGATAGATTTAAGAGCGGCGCCTGCAAGCATGGCTGCTCGCTTAGATAGAGATCCATACTAGAAGCTAGCTTTCGCTCTAATGAGTCGTCGACCTCGCCTATAAATGCCAAGGTCACGTGCCAATTCTCCTGTCGCAACCAATGCACTTTCTGTGCGCTTTGTTGCCATCGAATTAAAGCGTGGGCTATAAGTTCAGTGCTATCACTATCAATAGGACAACCGATAAAAAGTCGTGACATATACAACCGTATCCTTTGGTGCTGAAGGCTCTTGTCAATTTACTACTAATATGTGGTCTTAAATGTGGCTTCTTTTCAAACTGAACTGTAATTGTCAGGATTTTTTAAACATTTTCTTAACCCCACAATACGAGCTTAAAAATACCAACAGACTCTAGTAGGCTCTAGCAGATTCAAAAACCCCATTTTATTCGACTGCATAATTTGAGGGGTTAATACGCCGTAAGCCAGTGGCTATAAAGCCGTTCACAAACACAAGTTCACCCCCATTAACTTACTGGAAGTATGGAAATTACTGCACTCGGGCTTGGCAACCTATTTGCTATTATTTGGCGATGCCGACCAATAGCCTATCGCTACTAAGTTAGGCGGTTATAAAATTTTGCCCAGCACTCGCTATACACTGTATGCCACGATTACGCTCGCGCTGTATCGGCGCCTGCATTGGCATGCATAGGTCTTAAGCTAGGCACTAAGGTAGGCAGACTGCTGTATTATGGAGTTACTGCTGCCGGTGTCTGGATTGAACTCAGCACAGCGAGCCAGTGCCTCGACAGGTTCTGACCTTTAGCCTTGTCGATGTCTGCGCCTACCGTTCGGTAACAGTTTTAATTGTAGCGGCCACGGTGTTACTTTCGCTCTCGAAGTTAAAGAGGTCAAGGTGGTCAGTAGCAATAAAATGTCGCTTGCTATCGCATACAATGATGAACTTATCACCCTGCCCAGAGCCTGAATAATTGCGCTTTACCTCAACCCCATAATTTTCGCACAGAGAAACCTATTGCTATGCATAAACTGATGTTCTTTTTCGCCGCCGGTTGTATCGGCGCTCTTATCAATAGTCTAGTGATTTGGCAGTTTGGCCAGCAGGGCATCAGCCAATCACTGAGTGTGTCTATAACACCTGGCCTAACGCCGCATTGGATTTACCCGCGTATTGTCTGGGGCGGCTTGTGGGGGCTACTGTTTATATTGCCCATGCTCAACTCACGACTATTGATGAAAGGCACAGTTTTGTCTGTGTTTCCGACCCTCATGCAGCTTTTTGTAGTTTTACCCATGCAAGCCTACAAGGGTATAGCGGGCTTAGACCTGGGGCTATTCACAATACTGCTGGTACTATTTTTTAATTGGGTTTGGGGCCTTAGTACGGCATTGGCGATTAAGTTCCTGCGCTAGCCACATCAGAACAAAAAACTGATTACTTTTCATACAGCATCATTCTGTTACAATACGCGCCACTTTACGCTCGCACCAATTGTTATAGAGACGTCACTATGCTGCTTAAACTTGTTCGCGAAGGCCTTGGCCGGCTGATTGTTGCTATCGACTGGGTATTTAGCCCGAAGAAAGTGCAGCGAGGCTCACTGGCACAAAAGGCGGCCAATACAGATGCCAGCACTATCTCGCTGTATCAGTTTTATGCCTGCCCATTCTGTATTAAGACTCGCCGCGCCATTCGCCGTTTAAATATAAACGTTGTCACTCGCGACGCACAGAAGCCTGGCGAGTATCGCCAAGAGCTGGGGACAGAGGGAGGCAGAGTAAAGGTGCCTTGTCTGCGCATTGAAAAAGACGGTAATGTTGAGTGGATGTATGAGTCCAAGGATATAATTAACTATCTCGATCAGCGCTTCGCCGCTTAGTTAATACAGTTTCAATAAAAAAGGCGGGTACTTAGAGTGTCAGCCTTTTTTTGTCACTAACAGCGACCAAACCAGATTAATAGCCAGTGCCGAGAACGACGTAATGCCATATCTGGCGAAGCTTATGGTCCAGTAAAGCACTATTAAAAAAACCCAACATCTTAGCTCTAGCTGGACAGATAGGCCATCAAATGACTCTTTATCTAAGCGCTTCTATTGGCTAAAAAATTGTCGCCGCTATGGCTTATTTAGCCAGCGCCGACTAGATACATAGTCATCGGAATATCGATACCTCGACCGAGGCACATCGGCGTTAATACCGCGTCACTGAAGCCGACCCGAATGCTCCAAAACAAAAATTTTTGATAATTTCTATGACCTCGATATCGATTATTAGACTGACAACACCCAATAGGATGTTTATCCAATACTGGCCGAGCAACTGCAATCATCACTGAGCCGTCTTCTGCTTATGCCTATAGCGACCATTGATAAGCTAATGCTATTCAATGTTATAACCTCTTATGCAGTTATCGCCATTAGTCATGATCTAAATCTCGGCTATCAGCCAAATCTACTTCTCGCTGCTGCGCAATAACGCCTTGCTCAATATGACTACTATATTTGGCACGATCAGCATGCTCACTCTCAAGCAAGACCGCGCTATAATCCTACAGAATGTGGTTGGTGGTTACGTCAATGCATTTACCGCATTAGCGAGGCTAAATTCGATAAATTTGTAGAATAGTTATGGCATTTTTTTACAGCTGTAAATTATGTAAAATTCATTGATAGCAGTTTTTGGAACTTCAGCGATCAGCGCACCCAAGACTACAAACAAAGCCAACTGATAGCCTCAGGCTTGCTCGACTATAACCGTTTGGAAAACCGTTAATCATGCGTTACACAATAAATTCTATGCCTTGCCGTTTGCTGATTCTAATCTGTATGCTATTTTTTTCGTCTATTACTATAGCCGAACAGCAACAGCGCTTAAAAATTGGCTTGGCGCTCGGTGGTGGCGGCGCTAAAGGTGCCGCTCATATCGGCGTTATTCGCGTGCTAGAAGAAATGAATATTCCCATCGACTATGTTGCCGGCACCTCTATTGGCGCCTATGTGGCGGGTATGGTGGCAATGGGTTTATCGGCCGATGAAATTGAGCAGCGTATGTTTGCCACCAATTGGACGAGTGGTTATTCCGATAAAATTTCCCGCAGTGACTTATCTTATCGCAATAAAAAAATTCGCGACAAGTTTCAAATAGAAACTGATATAGGTTTTGACGGCAAAAAAGTGAGTCTACCGTCGGGCTATATACAGGGCGAGACCATGGCAATGCTGCTGCGCCAGTCGACCAAAAACTTACGTAATTTTAATAACTTCGACGATATGCCCGTACCCCTGCGCACCGTCGCTTTAGATCTTGGCGCCATGCAGCCCTATGTATTTGACCGCGGTAATTTAGTCACTGCCATGCAGGCCAGCATGGCCGTACCTGGCGCACTTAAGCCAATTGAGCATGACGGCAAGATACTGGCCGACGGTGGTATTGTTAACAACCTGCCGGTCGATGTACTAAAAGACATGGGCGCTGATATTGTTATCGCCATTGATATTGGTACCGACTTAAGCCAACAGTCCGAACTCGACTCCTACCTCGCTATTGTTGGCCAACTGATTACCCATATGACCAACACCAGTACTCGCCAGCAGATCGCCAATATGACTGAGCGCGACATTCTTATTAAACCCGAGGTTAGTCATATTGGTACCGGTGACTTTGGCCGCGTCGAAGAGGGCTCACCACTGGGTGAAAAAGCTGCTCGTTTAATGGCGCCACAACTGTCAGCACTGAGCATGAGCGATAGCGATTATAACAACTACGTCAGGCAAAAAATGCAACGCCGCGCAGGTCTGCCAGAAAGTGACAGTTTTACCGCCGACCGCATAAAAATTATCAGTAACGCTCGCCTCGATAAAAATATTATCAAACGAGCCCTAGGTGTGAAAAAAGGCGTGCCTTACAGCCAGGCTGAACTGGAAGAAAATATTCATCGTATCTATGCCCAGAACTTATATGAACGCGTCGATTACGAATTCGAACAGCGCGGCGGTGAAAATATACTGGTGGTATATGCAAAAGAGAAATCTTGGGGACCGGGTTTTTTCGATATGATGATGAGTGTAGAGGAGTCGTTCAATGGCAGCACTAATATCGCCATCGGGGGCGCCTATACTCTGACCGACATCAATCGATATGGCGCCGAATGGCGCAGTGAATTTATTATCGGCACCCGCACCGATATCAATACCGAATTTTATACACCGCTGGATAAAAATCAAAACTTCTATTGGAATATAGAAGCAGGCTACACCAAACAAAAACGCAACTTTTATTTCAATGATCTCTCCGATAATAATCTCGATTACATTGCTACCGAATTTAATACTTTTTATACAGAGTCTGAGTTGGGCTGGAATATAAATTCCAATACTATTGCCGCTTTAGGCTACGGTGCCGTGCGCGGAAATGTAGACTTACTCGGTTTAGATCAAGACATCGACTCCGATAGCTATGGCCCCTACCTACGCTTTGGCTACGACACTCTCGACAACCTGTACTTTCCCACCAGCGGCCACTCACTAGAATTTAAAGCGTCCTCCATTTTTGAAGATGACAATAAAAACACTGACAACAGCCAAAATGGTAGCTTCGAATGGCTGGGAGCACACAGCATTGAGCGTCATAGTTTAGCGCTGAACGTTGAATTTGGCGGCACTGACTCCAGCTTGCTAGTGCCCACTGTAGCCCAAGATTTAGGCGGCTACAGAAAGTTATCCGGATTTAACCAAAATGAAATATCTGGCCGCTATAAAGCCTTCGGCGCACTGCTCTACAACTACCGTCTGGCCGACAATGACTTTGGCGCCTTTGCTTTTCCAACCTATATTGGCCTGTCGCTCGAACGCGGTAATGTCTGGAACAGCAGCGACGATGTTAACCTGTCAGACACTATTAGCGCTGGCAGTGTATCCATTGGAGTGGCGTCCAACATTGGCCCGGTAATCCTGTCCTATGGCAGAACGAATACCGGCGAGCAGAGTGTTTATATGTTTTTGGGAACGATTTTTTAAATATAAAAAATAAAAAACAGCGAGCCAATGGCTCGCCATTTTTGTTATTAAATAGAATAACTTTTATTGCTAGTCCATAACCTCTTCAAACAAAGCCGGTACATTGATCGGCGGCCAAACGGACAGAGAGGTGTGAGACTGCCTGACCACATAATATTTTCCCATGTAACTGAGCATATCGCCTTTGACATAAGCCACTTGCTCACCACTCCACATATCCGGCATAACTTCATCGGCCATTACCTTAACGGTAACCAGAGCAATAGGATCCTGCCATTTATGTACTGCAGCATTAACGTCAGAATAGCCGCCATTCATATCTAAATCACCGATAACGCCTGGATGTGTGTGTACATATGCACTTTCCATAGCGCCGGGAATACCCATCGCATTGATACCGCCCTGGCCACCGGGAGCGCCAGGAATACCGGCAGTACCAAGACTACCGCCACCATTAATGATTTCATCATTAAGCTCACTGCCCGCGTCGTAGCTACTAACACGAATAGTATAAGTACCGGGAGTCTGCGGAATCATCCAGCTATCCAAACCGACAAAACCGTCGTTAGTCGGCAGAATCATTGCCGTCAAAGACAGGTATTGATAGTCCATAGCATCGATAGTCACGCTGTTAGACATACCAGCCATAGTCAAACCAGGAGCTGTTGCTGTAACAGCAGAACCGGTAACCATCGCCTCGAGGCCTGAAATATCGCCACCTTCAGCCATCATCGCCAATGCGTCTGAGGCCATAGTGCCGGTTTTAAAAAGGTAGGTATCGCTGTTGTGAGCTGCTGTTAACACCGGTGTAAAGGTATTGCCGCCACTAATATTAGCAATAGAAATCTCCAGTTGTACGGCTTGAGATTGTGCCGCGGCCAACATAGAGATAGCAATAGGAAGAATAAGCTTTTTCATTGTTGTAATCCTTTATTATAATTTTGAAGTACATCTCGATTTAACCCTTGGGGCTGATTAAGAGATTAGAGATAACTTCTAACAAAAGAATCACAACTACTTTACAAATTCATAAACTTTTCAATACCAGCAGCTTTAAACGCAAACAAAGTATTTTAAACACTATTGAATGGCACTCTGGCCATTGGCCAAGCACAGCAAACCTGAAGGTCAAAATAAAAATTCGAGCCCTCACCCAGCGTTGATTGAACCTGTAAGTTGCTGTCATGTAACGAAACTAATTTTTTACAAATCGCCAAGCCTAAGCCTAAGTGTTGCTGTGGTAATTCCACACTGGAACGGTGATAAGGTTCAAACAGCAATAGCAATTCATCCTCTGCAATACCGCAGCCATTGTCGGCGACAGAAATTCGCACCTCACCACTATCGAGTAGAAGCATAGTTAATTCGACCCTGGCATCGGACGAGGTGTAACTAAAAGAATTTTCAATTAAATTGATGAGTACCCGTTGCAACTGGGCAATATCCGCCATAATTTCAATTGCATCCGCGGGCATGTTCAACGACAAACTGATGCCCTGTTTTAAGCCAAGACTCTCAAGCTGCTGCACAGTATCAGCACAGAGCTCACTGAGATTGATGACTTCTAACTGGCACGGATGGCTTTGATTATCGAGCCGTGCCAATTCCAGGATGCCCTCAACTCGCTGCGATAAGATCTGAGTATTGTCTAGTGCTTGCTGCTGAAAATGCTTGGCCTTTGCCGGATTAATTTTATCGCTCGCCAACAACAACGTTTCCAGGTAACCACGTTGTGCCGCGATAGGTGTTTTTAAGTCATGAGATAGTTGTACCAATTGTTCTTTGCGCAATTTGTCCATAGATTGCAATTGCCGCAACTGTTCACTGATTTTTTCAGCCATACGCTGCACCGTCTGCTTTAAGTGCCAAACATCGGCACTGTCACTACCGCGCTGAGTTTGTAATAGGGCCAAATCGGTAAAGCCTGATTCTTCATAGGCATCAATGTTTAGGCACATACGTTTTATCGGGCCAGTAATGGCCGCATAAAGAATCCAGCCGAGTAGTATTACCACCACGCCGGAGGCGATTCCCATACGCGATAACAACTTGATACAGTTGTGATGCAACAATTTATCAATAATTGAATCGTAGCGTTCTTCTCCTACGACTACATACAGGTAGCCCATTTGACCGAGATCATCACTAATTTTGGCAGCGGAAAATATTTTAAAGGCAGACTCTGAATTTGGATCGGTGCCATAAACAGGAAAATCTGGTTCTAGTGCAAAAAACTCCCCCAATGCCTCACTGTCAACACGACCGCGCTCAGCACTGCTGGTAGCGGCTAATATTTGCCCATCGCCGCCGAGAAGATAGGCGTCCAGCGCCAGATCTCGCCCCACAAGACGACGAAAATTAGACTTAACACCGACCAAATCAATTTTCCGTATATCGTCGATATGCATATCGCGACTAACACTATTAACCAGACCGCGATACAGGCTCTGATTGACTCGGTCCTGCCACAATAAACCTGACTGATAAGTGGAAAATACGACTACCGCCATAACAGACACAAACAGCAGCAGCAACGTCAGCGTTAAACGACTAGACAAGGTTTTTAACATAAACATATCAAACTATCTCATGGCTGAAGCTGCAATTTGAATGGCACGCCCATAGCGATAATATTTTAAAAGCCATGAGCTCACCTCCGAAAATTTAAGTGGCCTCATGGTTGAAGCGGTAACCCACACCCCAAACGGTCTCTATTAAATTATTACCACTGAGTTTTTTGCGCAAACGGTTAATATGTGTATTAACGGTGTGCTCATAACCACTAAATTGATAACCCCAAATTTGCTGCAATAATTGTTCGCGTCGGTACACCCGCCCCGGCTCTTTCGCAAGAAAACTCAACAGATCAAACTCTTTTGCGGTCAGCTCTAAAAGCTCACCGTCGATTTGAATACGATGTTTAGTAAAATCAATCTGCAAGCTGCCGCGTTCGATAATCTCATTCGAGGGTGCATTAACCTGAATCTCAATACGCCGCAATAGTGCCTTAACACGCGCCTGTAATTCACGCACGCTAAACGGCTTCACCAGATAATCATCGGCGCCCGTCTCCAGACCATTAACGCGATCATATTCACTGCTTAGTGAGGTCAACATCACAATAGCCTGCAGCGGATTTTTCTGACGCAGGCGCTTACAAATCTCCAGGCCCGAGAGCCCTGGCAGCATCACATCCAGTAATACTAAGTCATAGTGCTTGCACTGCAATTGCTGCCAAGCAAGATCGCCGTCGGCCAGATGGGTAATCACATAGCCAGCATTTTCTAGATTAAAGGTAATAATCTCCGCAAGGCTGGCATCGTCTTCTACCAACAGTATTTTATGATCGCTCATAATCTTCCCAATTTTTATTATGGGCTTTAGACGCTCTTAGCTTTCAAAGGTGACAATTAAAATCAGCCACCGCACCAAACTGTGACCCAAGTCACAATACACCAGACACAACGGTAACGATGACAAAGTCAGTCTTGCAGATAGCAGTAGGCATAGGCGCACTGCCTGCGGTAAAATGGCCGGTTTTCGGGCATGACAACAAGCGCTCGGCTCTGATCTCCCTGCTGCACCGGGATCAGGGTGATATATTGCCTCGCAACAGGAGATACACATGCAAGCAAAAGTAGCCGTGGTTATGGGCTCTAAGAGCGACTGGCCAACCATGCAAGCCGCCGCCGAAATCATGGACAAGCTGCAGGTACCGTATGAGGTGGAAGTTGTTTCCGCCCATCGCACCCCCGACAAACTGATGAGCTTTGCCTCAAATGCAGCCGACCGCGGCATTCAGGTGATTATCGGTGGTGCCGGTGGCGCCGCTCACCTGCCCGGTATGATTGCCTCCAAAACTCGTCTGCCTGTACTGGGCGTGCCCGTGCAGTCTAAAGCTTTAAATGGTATGGACAGCTTACTGTCCATAGCGCAGATGCCTAAAGGCGTCGCCGTAGGTACCCTTGCCATTGGCGTAGCCGGTGCTTTTAACGCCGGTCTACTGGCCAGCCAAATGCTGGGCAATAACGACGCCAAGCTGGCGGCTCGTATTGAAGCCTTCCGCGCCGAACAAACCGAAACCGTGCTGTCGCATCCCGACCCTCGCGTAGAAGCTTAAGAGAGACTGTTGATGAGTAAAATTTTGCTACTCGGTGCATGCCAGACCTTGGCTAATGCGATGCTCATGAACGCACAAGAGACTACAACGCGATGAGCAAAATTTGGGTACTAGCCGCTGGCCAGAGCTTGGGTGACGCCATGCTAAAGCACGCACAAGAGACTACAACGCGATGAGCAAAATTTGGGTACCAGCCGCTGGCCAGAGCTTGGGTGACACCATGCTAAAGCATGTAAAAGAGACTACAACGCGATGAGCAAAATTTGGGTACTAGGTGCAGGCCAGCTAGGCGCCATGCTCAAGCATGCCGCCACGCCACTAGCACTGGACGTTGAGCCGGTGGATATCGAAGACCACCACTCACTGCACCTGTCGGAAGGGGATATTATCACCGCCGAGCGCGAGCAGTGGCCAGAAACCGATGCCACTAGTCAATTGGCCGCCCACCCAGGCTTCGTCAATAAGAACGTATTCGCCACTCTGGCTGATCGCTTTACCCAAAAATCCTTGATTGATGAACTAGGCCTTGCCACCGCACCCTGGTTTGATATCACCGATGGCAGCCTTGAGACAGATCTGCACGCAGCACTCGGCCAGCGAGTACTGCTCAAACGCCGCACCGGTGGTTATGATGGCAAAGGCCAGCACTGGCTGAAGCAGAGCGAAGGCTCGGCCATTCCCGCTGATTTCCGCAACCAGTCTATTGCCGAGCAAGCGATTGCTTTTGATGAAGAAATCTCACTAGTCGGTATGCGCGACCACAAGGGCAACAGTTTCTTCTATCCGCTGACCCTTAACTTGCACGTCAATGGTATATTGATGGCCTCGATCGCCAACCTGAGCCGCTTACAACCACTGCAAGCTGAAGCCGAACAGATGCTGGGCAAGCTGATGGACAAGCTCGACTATGTCGGAGTGATGGCAATGGAGCTATTTCGCACCGGCAATAAACTACAGATTAACGAGCTTGCACCCCGGGTACACAATTCCGGCCACTGGACTCAAGCGGGCAGTAATATCAGCCAATTTGAAGCCCACATGCGCGCCGTCGCTAAGCTGCCCATCTCACAGCCAACGGTGCGTGGCCACTCACTAATGATCAATCTAATCGGCACCGACCTGAATAACGACTGGCTAGCAGTGGCTGGTGCCGAGCTCAGCTGGTACGACAAGGTTGTACGCCCAGGCCGTAAGGTCGGTCATATCAACTTCTGTCGCGACAGCCAAGCAGAATTAATTGAGTCCATGCAGCAACTTAAAAGCTTGTTACCAGACAACTATGCCGAAGTGATTGAATGGGTAACTGAAGAATTAACGCACTAAATTGATCTTCACTGTAAAAAAGGCCTGCCCACTCTAATACAGAATGCGCAGGCCTTTTTTGTGCTTATCAATAAATCACCCACTAGCTATGCTTACGCATATTGCGAATATTTAATGCCAATACCTTGCGAACATAGTTTTGAGTTTCAGCCGCTAAAGAGCGCGGAATAACCTTTATAATTCTTTACGCTGATAGCGAATATGCATCGCCAATACATTACGAGCGTAATTTTGAGTTTCAGCCGCTAAAGAGCGCGGAATAACCTTTATAATTCTTTGCGCTGATAGCGAATATGCAACGCCAATACGTTACGAACGTAATTTTGAGCTTCAGCCGCTAAAGAGGGTGGAATAACCTTTATAATTCTTTACGCTGATAGCGAATATTTAATGCCAATACTTTGCGAACATAGTTCTGAGTTTCAGGGTATGGTGGAATACGACCATAGCGCTTAACCGCATTTTCACCGGCATTGTAGGCCGCCAGTGACAAGCTCACATCGTCATCAAACATCTCTAACAGTTCGCTAAAATAGCGTACGCCGCCGTTAATATTCTGCTCGGGATCTTGACGATCATAGACCCCAAAACGCACAGCCGTTGCAGGCATCAACTGCATCAAACCGACAGCGCCTGCACTCGATAACGCCACAGGGTTGTAATAACTTTCGGCATGGATAATCGCCTGCACTAACGGTTCAGACACCTTATAACGCTCGCACGCCGTCACTATATATTGCTGATAACGCTTTTTATTGCGTTTGTAGTCACCACTACGATGCGCTACCTGCCAGCCCTTCCAGCTGTTCTTGATTTTTATAAAGCCATCATGGGGTGGCTTATCGGTATAACTGACTTGACCACGGCTATCGACATGACGATAGATATCTGCCAGCACCGATGCATTTGGCAGCAATAAAATCAACGAAAGCAATAAACGCATAGTATCCCGACCGAAGTTTAACAAAGCATATTGAAATAATAACAGACAAAAAAAACCAGCACCCCTTTCGAGATGCCGGCTTCTTGTTCCTGCATGGAAGCAGGTATATCGGCCGCATCAGAAACCTGCGGCCAAACAGAACAAAGAACAGTATTACTTAGCGCGCTTGCGCAGGTTCTCAGTCAGCAACTTCTTACGAATACGAATACTGACTGGTGTTACTTCTACCAGTTCGTCGTCTTCGATAAACTCCAACGCTTGCTCAAGAGTATGAGTAATCGGCGGAACCAGTGTCAGCGCTTCGTCAGTACCGGAAGCGCGAACGTTGGTCAGCTGCTTACCCTTAATTGGGTTAACACACAGGTCGTTAGAACGACTATGAATACCGATAACCTGGCCTTCGTAAATGTCTGCGGCATGTCCCAGGAACAAGCGACCACGGCTCTGGATGTTAAACAACGCATAGGCTGCTGTTTTACCCTTAACCATAGAAACCAATACGCCATTTTGACGCTTGGCTACATCGCCTTCTTTCAACGGACCGTAGTGGTCGAAGATAGACGTCATGATGCCCGAACCCGAAGTCATGGTCAGGAAAGTACCACGGAAACCGATCAGACCACGTGAAGGCATCATAAACTCAAGGCGCGTACGGCCCTTACCGTCTGGTTCCATGTTAGTCAGGTTGCCTTTACGCAGACCCATCTCTTCCATAATAGAACCCTGGTGCTGATCTTCAACGTCGATCACCACAATTTCGTAGGGCTCTTGCTTCTCGCCGTCTACTTCTTTAATCACAACTTCTGGACGGCTAACGCCAAACTCGAAGCCTTCGCGACGCATGCTTTCGATCAGCACTGACAAGTGCAATTCACCGCGACCAGATACAACAAATTTATCCGGAGTTTCACCCTCGGCAACACGCAGAGCTACGTTGTGGATCAGTTCCTGATCGAGGCGGTCTTTAATATTACGGGTGGTAACGTACTTACCTTCGAGACCGGCAAACGGCGAATCGTTAACAATAAAGGTCATGCTAACGGTTGGCTCGTCGACGCTTAGTGGTGGCAGCGCTTCAACATTTTCTGGATCACACAAAGTGTCAGAAATGCCCAAGCCTTCGATACCATTAATGCATACGATATCGCCTGCGGTGGCCAGCTTGGTCTCTATCTGTTCAAGACCCAAGTAACCCTTAACATTCAAAACCTTGCCTTTGCGCTCTTCACCGTGAGCATTCTTAATAATAACTTGCTGGTTAGGTGACAGAGTACCGCGAGTAATACGGCCCACACCAATTACGCCGACATAGCTATCGTATGCCAATGCAGAGATCTGCATCTGAAATGATCCCTCTGGATCAACCTGTGGCGCAGGAACCTTGTCTACAATCATCTGGTATAACGGCGTCATGTCTTCAGCAAGATTATCTACATCTTCACCCGCAATACCGTTAATCGCAGACGCATAGATAACAGGGAAGTCAAGCTGCTCATCGGTGGCACCGAGGCTGTCGAAAAGATCAAAAACCTGATCCATAACCCAGTCAGGACGCGCGCCAGGACGGTCAACTTTGTTGATTACAACAATAGGACGCAGCCCCTGCTCGAACGCTTTAGAGGTTACAAAGCGAGTCTGTGGCATTGGGCCATCTACGGCATCAACTAACAGGCATACCGAGTCAACCATAGACAATACGCGCTCTACTTCACCACCGAAGTCGGCGTGACCAGGGGTGTCGACGATGTTAATACGGTAATCATTCCACTCAATGGCGGTGTTCTTAGCCAAAATGGTAATGCCGCGCTCTTTTTCCTGATCGTTCGAATCCATCAGGCGCTCGGTGCCTTCATCGCGACGAGCGACCGTACCGGACTGGCTAAGAAGTTTATCGACTAGGGTAGTTTTACCGTGGTCAACGTGGGCAATAATGGCGATATTACGCAATTTTTCGATTGATACAGTCACGGACAGAGTCTCTCGCGTTCATGGAAAAAAACCAGGCATTTGGCCAAGGTCTGAAATTCAGGGCGCAAATTATACCTGTTTAATTGTTAAACAGCTATACAGATGTAAGAAGCCTACCTCAACGGCTAAAAGCGCTAGCATTGCTAACAAAATACACATGATCGCAAACTAAAAATTCTCCAAAGAGCCCGATGGGGACAACAGTAACACTACTTATTGCTGCAGCGGCACATCGTCTGTTTGACTAGTTTTTAAGCAAAGACAATAGTAAGTTAGATCAACAATCGTCAGTAAAACTTGAACAGCTACGATGTAAATACATTGTCACGTCAAGAGTCGACCCGGATGCTGATTAGCTTTAGTTAAACCGCGAACAGAACTCAGTGATTCACTATCTGATCAAAACTAGCTTCGGCCAAGGTTTTAACACCTGGCAAATACAATAATAAACGTTGCAATAGGTAATAGCGGTTTGCATCAACAAATAGTCAATACAGACAGACCTAAGTCACTTCTAGTTGAAGGTACAAATGCGTTTGTTATGTACGTATTATTAAATGGAGAAATTAATGTTGTTTAATAGTAAGTTCTGTTATTGCTTGATTTTTGTATGGGCAATGCTGTCATCGTGCATGCTGTCTGCTCAGCCAATTTTACCCAGCGACGAAAATATCCGCTATTCAGGCGTCATCGAAACCATAAAGAACGGCTCAAAAGTTGAGCTGTATCGACTAAAAAAAGACTACATTGATGCCCCTTTTTCCACCTCTGGAGGAGACTGGACGGCCAAAAATGCCGGCACCCAGCCAGGTATCAGAATCAGCATCAAAACCGCCAGCCCCAGCGTTACTTTCAATTTTTCGTTAAACGCTACCTATGAAGATCGCTGGGCGCGCATGGCCCTGTACCGCAATGGCGTACTGGTTGAAACCGAACAACTTGGCCCAGGCTCTGACTTATCTATTTCTGCCACGGTAAATGACGGTGCTGAAGCTGTTTGGATCTGTGTGTTGCCTGGTTATAAAACACATTATTTTGATAGCGTCACTATTGATCAAGGTTACAGCACTTTACCTATGCCAACTGATACGCGCCCTGTTTATGTCGCCATCGGTGATTCAATCACTCATGGCTACGGTCAAACTGGCACAGCGGGTTACTTTAGCTACCCATATTTAGCGGCACAATCATTGGATTATCAGTTCTTTAATTTTGGCATTGGCGGCTCAAAAATTAATACTGCGGTTCTCGATAATTTGCAGGGTTTATCACCCGACTTAATTACCGTGCTCTGGGGCTACAACAACGTAATATTTCCAACTACTGATTTATCAGTAGCAATGGATAAATATCAAACTTTGATGACTAACTTAGTCACTAACTACCCAGACACAACAATTCTAGCGATAGAGCAAACCTTTACCACCTCGACTAAGGGCAACAATGCCAGTAACACCATTGCCCGTTTACGCAGTGAGCAGAGCGTCATATTAGCGGCCTTGCAAACAAACCACAGCAACCTGTATGTCATCGATGGCAAAGACTTCACCGATGCGAGTTCACTGAAGGATGCCGTACATCTTAACGACAGTGGTGCCGCCTCGCTCGGACAGGCAATCGCAGATTATGTAAAAATCATTGAGCCCCAAGAAGATAAAGCGCTGTCTGTAAGTTCCAAAACAGCCACACAAATACAATTAAATGAAAGTGATATCGGTACTATGGGCTGCGCGCACTTTGAGCTGCTAAATACCGAGCAAAACCAGCTCAGCTGGAATGCTGAATATGAAAGTACGTGGTTAAACATCAACCCTGTCGCTGGCGACTTAACCGCAGACGAGCAAATCGAGGCCGAGGCCTGCTGGGACAGCACCGGCTTTGGCAATGACGAGTCCAGACAAGCATCAATTACCTTTACTGATCTCACTAACAACCAAAGTCAGGTGCGAGACATAACAATTACGGTTATCCCTACCCCTCCCATCGGCAACACCTGCGACGCGTATGACAGGTGGAAAAGTGGTGACACCGCCAATGGCGGCGAGGTCATGCAGAACGCTGGTAACGCTTACACCGCCAAATGGTGGACTGCACAAAAACCCACTATGAGCGCCAGTGAATGGACACATCTAAAAACATGTGAAGACATAATCGACAACAGCTCTTCTTCTAGTTCTAGTTCTAGCAGTTCTTCTAGCGCTTCAAGCAGCAGCTCTTCTAGCTCTAGTTCTTCAAGCTCTAGCGGTTCTTCTTCAGGCGTTACAACAGACGCCGTTAAGAGTGATTTCAATGGCGACGGCGCTGCCGATATCTTCTGGCGCAACGCTGACGGCCGCGCTGAAATAGCGATCACTGACGGTGGTATTGAGAGCCTATTTAACAAGTCGAGTGATTGGAACGCCCAGTTGGGTGATTTCAATGGCGATGGTGCTGAAGATACTCTCTGGCGCAATGCTATGAATGGCGTGGTTAAAGTCGCCATCAGCGATGCCAACGGGAATCAGGGCATAGTTAATAACCTTTCCGCGAAAGGCAGTGCTTGGCACACCCATATTGGTGACTTTAATGCCGATGGTCGTGACGACATCTTATGGCGCAAGCCATCAGTCG
>CAJWZU010000001.1 GCA_913050115.1 uncultured Cellvibrionales bacterium | reverse complement strand
AAAGGTTATGTCATAGGCTGTATCGAACCCCAAGGGTTGACCAAAGCATGCATACTAGGCAAGGCAGATGATTTAGAGGCTGAGTATGCCATGGCTTGGTTTATGGCCTAATACATGCGCGTAATGCACATCTTAGGCTGGTATGCCAGCGTTGCTAACAGGGCCTCTCTGGAGCTTGCAGAAGCACTTTTGAGGGTGCTTTCAGGTGTGGGGTTATTGCGATTGTAGCAATGCCTTAGAGGCTCAGCCAGCACAATCCAACACACTCAACACTAGTCAGGATAATCAACCTTTAGCCGTGTCTGGCCACCCAAGGTCTCATCAGTCCAAACACGCTCCTGACTAATACGGTTGATGGTATGCATAAATATGAGGCTGGTTAAATTAGTTTTTAAACTCGCTTAGGTCTTGTTATAAATGTTTTTATTAGAAGTATTATTCCAACAAGGATGATCAAATAAGTCAGACCTGCCATTGTCAATTTGAATATGTTGAGTCCGGAGCCTAATGAAACCAATGTTTCAGATACTGCGCCTGAATTTGAATAGGTTTCTAACATCAATAATTCAAGAAAATTCTCAGACCAATCGGTGGTCACACCAAGGACGGTAGGGGCTACCAATAATAGACGCTTGTTTTTAAAGAAATATACAATCCAAGAGCCAAACATCGCAGTAGAAAATACGGCAAAAATTACGTCCCACATATGCTGGCGCTTCTTTTTCATCCG
The DNA here is from genome assembly GCA_913050115.1 of uncultured Cellvibrionales bacterium. Lineage (GTDB taxonomy): Bacteria > Pseudomonadota > Gammaproteobacteria > Pseudomonadales > Cellvibrionaceae > UBA1124. The sequence goes on along the minus strand of CAJWZU010000001.1, from coordinate 97,945 downwards.
TAACGCAGGGATAGTCCAAAGCTTTTCCGTAAAATCAATTTCTGCCTATTCCGCGGCGGCTGCTTCGCTCGGTCTTACCGTGGTATGTAGTTGCCACAGCACCAAATTACGGGTCGTATAACGAATGGAGGCGCCATAGATTCGTCTCACCAGATCATCTAGCTGATGTGGTAGTAAGGTAGGCAAATGCTTTTTAGCCGGTGCTATAAAGGCGTCTTTGATCAGGCTGATTTCGTCTGAATAGGTAAAGCTGTTTTATAACGGACCTGTTTAAGTGCGAGGCTGGAGCGAATGCCTTCCACTTGAGGGATAGGCGACAGTTTTTCAACAATAAAGCGTTCCAGAGCTGCGATGTCATGAGTGGCAACGCGTATTAGATAGTCTGAGTCGCCGGTCATGAGGTAGCACTCCATCACTTCTTCATATCTGCAGACTGTCGCTTCGAACTCTTGTAAAGACTGTCGATTTTGGTCTTTTAGTGTAATAAAAATAAACACATTTAATTGCAGGCCGAGCTTATTGGCGTCCAGCAACGCAACATAATTGCGGATAACGCCGTCTTCTTTCAGAGCTTTTACGCGGGCCAAGCAGGGGGAGGGTGAAAGGTGCACTCGCTTGGATAGCTCTACATTTGACATCGAGCTGTCTTTTTGTAGTTCTTTAAGAATCTTTAAATCAGTCGAATCGCGGTTCATTATTTTTCTAATCCGTGTTTTTGAAAAATAATATGCTGCAATTTTAGCTTTTTGTCAATGATATTGGTCAAAAATGCCTTTCCTAGAGGTCTATACTGTCTAGGAAATAACCTGGGGGTTTTATGAATTCAAGTGTTACGAACAACAGTGGTTTTGCTTCTTCTGCGGCAGAGCGAGAGGGTGTTGATGCCCAAGAATTACTGGAGTGGAAAGAAGCGCTCAAAAGTGTCATTCGGCATTCTGGTGTAGATCAGGCGAAAGCCATTCTGGATGAGCTGGCGGCCATGGCGCGCATGCCTGCCGTACGATGGCGGTTTCTGCAGCACAACCCGAGTAATCCCAACTGGGCCGATCGCGACCGCTTTGTGCTGTCCAATGGTCACGGTTCTATGTTGATCTATTCGCTGTTGCACCTGAGCGGCTATGCGCTGCCAATTGAAGAACTGCGTAATTTCCGTCAATTGGGCTCTAAGACTCCCGGTCACCCAGAATACGGTTACGCTCCGGGCGTTGAAACTACTACCGGCCCGCTGGGTCAGGGTATTGCCAACGCTGTAGGCATGGCGATTGCTGAAAAGACCATGGCGGCGCAGTTTAATCGCGACGGTCACGACATAGTTGATCACTTCAGTTATGTGTTTTTAGGTGATGGCTGCATGATGGAAGGCATCTCCCACGAAGTCTGCTCGCTGGCCGGTACCTTGGGCCTCGGCAAGTTGATCGCTTTTTACGACGACAATGGCATTTCTATCGACGGTGAAGTTGAGGGTTGGTTCACCGACGACACCCCTAAGCGTTTTGAAGCTTACGGCTGGCATGTGATTCCAGCGGTAGACGGTCACAATCCCGAGCAGATTAAAGCCGCGATTGAAGCCGGTCGTCTGGAGACGGGCAAGCCCACTCTGATTTGCTGCAAAACTATTATTGGCTTTGGTTCTCCTAATAAGCAGGGCAAAGAAGATTGTCACGGTGCGCCTCTGGGTGCCGATGAAATCGCTCTAGTACGTGAAACTTTGGGCTGGAAGCACGACGCTTTTGTTATTCCTGACGATGTTTATAGCGGTTGGGATGCCAATACTAAAGGCGCTGAGCGCGAAGCCAGCTGGAATACTAAGTTTGACGCTTATAAAGCTGCACATCCTGAGCTGGCGGCTGAGCTTGAACGCCGCAACAGTGGCGACCTGCCCGCTGACTTTAATGAAAAAGCCGATGCCTATGTGCGCGAATGTCAGGACAACGCTGAGAAGATCGCCTCTCGCAAAGCATCACAGAATACCCTCAACGCCTTTGGCCCGTTGCTGCCAGAATTGGTCGGTGGCTCTGCCGACTTGGCCGGTTCTAATCTGACTCTGTGGAGTGGCTGCAAAGGCATTACCGCCGAAGATGCCTCTGGCAACTATCTCTATTATGGTGTGCGCGAATTCGGTATGAGCGCCATTATGAACGGTATCGCCCTACACGGTGGCTTGGTCCCTTATGGCGCCACCTTCCTGATGTTTATGGAGTACGCTCGCAATGCCGTGCGTATGGCTGCGCTGATGAAGCAGCGCGCTATTTTCGTTTACACCCATGATTCTATTGGTCAGGGTGAAGACGGTCCGACGCATCAGCCGATTGAGCATATGTCGAGCTTACGTTTGACACCGAATCTAGACAGCTGGCGTCCATGCGATGCGGCTGAAACCGCGGTCGCTTGGAAGTTGGCCTTACAGCGTTCTGAAGGCCCAAGTGCTCTGGTGTTCTCTCGTCAGGGTTTAGAGCCACAGCCGCGCTCAGTTGAGCAGCTGGCCAATATTGCTCGCGGTGCTTATATCTTAAATGATTGCGCTGGCGAGCCCGAAGCTATTGTTATTGCTACCGGTTCCGAGGTGGGTATTGCCGCTAAAGCCGTGGCCGAACTTCAGGCAGCAGGCAAAGCGGTGCGTTTAGTGTCTATGCCATCTACCGACGTGTTCGATGCGCAAGACGCCGAGTACCGCGAGTCGGTACTGCCGATCAGCGTGGGTAATCGCGTTGCTGTCGAAGCGCTGCACCAAGATTACTGGTACAAGTATGTCGGCCTCGAAGGTGCGGTTATCGGTATGAGCACCTTCGGTGAGTCTGCTCCAGGCGGCGAGCTAATGGAGCACTTCGGCTTCACCGTTGAGAACGTAGTTAACACTGTTGCTGAGTTGCTGGAAGACTAACGTCGGCACTTTCATGACCTCGTCGGCCCCGCGATTATCGTCGTCGGGGCCGTTTTGGTTTACTCGTGTACTTTTACCAGTGAGTGGTAGTTTATCAAGCGAATAGCAATTAATGGTTACGGTCGTATCGGTCGCTGCGTGCTGCGCGCGCTCTATGAGAGTGGTGCCCGCGAACGGTTGCAGGTGGTGGCCATTAACGAATTGGCTGATATTAAAACCGTCGCTCATCTGACACGCTACGACTCCACCCATGGTCGCTTTCCTGCTGATGTTAGTTTTAAAGGCGATCAGCTGTTGGTTGATAATGATGCCATTCGGGTGCTGCAGTGCGACAAAATACAGGATCTACCCTGGGCCGAGATCGGCGTAGATCTAGTGATTGACTGTACTGGCCAATATCGCGACCGTGATGCAGGAGAAACTCATATCGCCTTAGGCGCGGGCAAGGTGCTTTATTCGCAACCGGGCAAACGCGACATAGACGCCACCGTGGTTTACGGTTTTAACGATAATCAGCTTAGTGTGACCGACCGAATTGTCTCGGCGGCCTCTTGTACCTCAAATTGTGTAGTGCCGGTAATCGATGTGCTGGATAAAGCCTTCGGTATCGATGCTGGTGTGATTACCACCATGCATTCTGCTATGAATGACCAGCCGGTGATCGACGCTTATCACCACACAGATTTGCGCAAGACGCGCTCGGCGTTGACGTCGATGATTCCTGTCGACACAGATTTAGCCCTCGGTATCGATTTTTTATTGCCCCACTTAAAGGGTCGCTTTGAAGCTCGCGCCATGCGGGTGCCGGTAGTTAATGTGTCCAGTATTGACTTAACCGTGCAGCTTAAGCGCGACAGTGATCTGGATGAAGTGAAGGCCTGTCTTATGCGCGCGGCCGACACCTACAAAGGTGTGTTTGGCTATACTGAAGAGATGCTGGCCTCCTGTGATTTCATCCACGATCCTCGTTCGGCTGTTATTGACGCTTCACAAACCCGCCTCGCGGGCACTCGTATGTTGAAGCTGCTGATCTGGTTTGATAACGAGTGGGGCTATTCGAATAGGCTTTTAGATGTGGCAAAGCTTATGTTGAAAGATGATACGTCTGTTGCTGAATAGCCACGTCGGTGCTGTGCTTATGCTTAGAATATAGTGATGCAAAACCTGTATTCAGGCTATCCGTGGCCTTATACGCTCACTCCCTGCGTGCAGTACCTCTTTGCTCTTAAACAAATTCCACTATTTTTACGTTAAGTATTGGCGCTGTTATTTATAAAATTTAACTAAGATATTTTTAAATTAAGTAATTATTGGAGACTACTCAATGTCCGTGATTTTGATGCAAGACTTGGATCTGACTGGCAAGACAGTTCTGATTCGCGAAGACTTAAACGTACCTTTTGGCGACGATGGCCGTATATCGAGTACGGTTCGCCCCGATGCAGCAATTGCTTCACTGCAATTAGCATTGGATAAAGGCGCCAAGGTTATGGTGATGTCACATCTGGGTCGACCGACTGAAGGTCAGTTCGAGGAAAAATTCTCACTGGCGCCGGTAGCCAAGTACCTGAGCAAAAAAATGAATCGTGAGATTCCACTGGTTAAAGACTGGGTTGATGGCGTCGATTCGAACGCTGATTTAGTGCTGCTGGAAAACGTTCGCTTTAATGTTGGCGAAAAGGCCGACGACGAAGCGCTGTCTAAAAAGATGGCGGCTTTATGTGATGTCTACGTAATGGATGCCTTTGGCACGTCACATCGCGCGCAGGCCTCCACTCATGGCGTCGGCAAGTTTGCGCCTGTCGCCTGTGCTGGCCCGCTGTTAGCCGGTGAGCTTGACGCACTTGGCAAGGCTTTAGATAATCCGGCTCGACCACTGGTGGCGCTGGTTGGGGGGTCCAAAGTATCGGCTAAATTAGCTGTTTTGGAAGCGTTCTCTAAGAAGGTTGATACCTTGATTGTTGGTGGTGGTATTTCCAATACCTTCGTTGCTGCAGCCGGCAATGAAGTGGGTAACTCTCTGTGTGAGAAAGACCTAATCCCCACCGCGCAGAAGCTGTGTGCAGAAACGGAAGTGATTTTCGCCACTGATGTGACTACCACCAAAGAAGGTTTTGGCGAGTGGAACCACAACTCAGTTACCACCGTGCGCAAAGCCAGCGACATCCAAGCCGACGAAGAAATTATTGATTACGGCACAGAAACGGCCGCTAAAGTGGCCGCTATCTTAAAAGGCGCCAAGACTATTATTTGGAACGGCCCTTGTGGTGTTTTTGAATTCGACGCTTTTGCTAAAGGCACTGAAGCTATCGCTCGCGCTATTGCCGACAGCTCCGCTTTCTCCCTAGCAGGTGGCGGCGACACTCTAGCGGCTATCGATAAGTGGGCCTTGGCCGACCAGATTAGCTACGTTTCCACCGGTGGCGGTGCGTTTCTAGAGCTAGTCGAAGGTAAGAAATTACCGGCGCTAGCGATGTTGGAGGCAAGAGCAAAAGCGTAAGCTTTACTCTTTCATTTGGCGTAACGGTTAAAAAAAGAGAGGTCAGAGTGGCAAAGCTACTCTGACCTCTCTTTTTTTGTGCATAATCTATAGATGAATGATTCATTATTAAGTAAGCAACAACTCGATCAACTGTCTGTAGGGCTGCCGCTACTGCGGTTTTCGCCTGAAGCCGACAGCGCCTTTGCGCAGTCGGATTTGACGCAGGCCTATCTCGACTTCTACGGCATTAATTTTCAGCGGGAAATGGACGGTCTGACTCATGGTTTTGGCCGTATCGACAGCGATGAATTTAAGATCGCTGCGCACTATTGGCTGCCAGAAACAGAAGTTACCAATACCGGCACGCTGTTTTTAGTGCACGGCTACTACGATCACACCGGCCTCTATGGCCATATTATTCGTGCTGCGCTTAAGCGCGGCTATGCGGTGGTTATTTTCGACCTGCCGGGTCACGGCTTAAGCTCAGGTGCGCCTGCCGCTATCGACAGTTTTGATCAATATACCGCGGCGCTAGAGGCGTTGCTGCAAAAAGGTGCCGAGTTATTTCCACCGCCCTGGTCTGTAGCTGGTCAAAGTACCGGCGCTGCAGTAGTGCTCGACCACTTATGGCGATGTCGCGAGCGCGATGAGGGCTACCCCTTTTCAAAAACAATTTTACTGGCGCCCTTAATACGGCCATGCCGCTGGAAAACACTTGGCTGGAGCCTGTCGCTGCTTAAACGGTTCACTAAAGGATTGAAACGCAGTTTCGCCGTCAGCAGCCATAATCAAGATTTTCTCGATTTTATTGCGACTAAAGATCCGTTGCAGGCTCAAACCCTGCCGCTGGTATGGCTTGGTGCGATGAAACAGTGGTTGGCGCGTGTGCAGGCCCAAGCATCGTGCGAGCAAGGTATTTTAATCATTCAAGGTGATGCCGATCAAACCGTCGACTGGCGCTTTAATATGGACGTGCTGCAACAGAAATTCCCCAGCCATTTACCGCTGCAAATGGTGACTGGAGCACGGCATCATTTGGTCTGTGAGGATGAGGAGTGGCGACAGTTGATATTTTTGAGGGTGTTTGAGTATTTGCAGGATTAAAAAAGGCCGCTGAATTTATTCAGCAGCCTTTTGGGTTGTTTTAAGCTGCGTAGCGCTTAAAACAAAACACGACAGCGAATAGTGCCTGCAATCTCGCGCAGTTGTTTTAGCGCTACTTGGCTGTAAGGCGAGGCGACGTCTACTACTACATAGCCGACCTTGTCGTTAGTCTGTAAGAACTGACTGCTTATATTGATGCCGTTGTCGGCGAATACCTGGGTGATCTGGCTGAGCACGCCGGGTACGTTTTGGTGTACGTGCAATAGACGGTGTACTTGAGTGTGCTCGGGCAGGGCCACTTCTGGGAAGTTGACCGAGCTGGTGGTAGTACCGTTGTCGGAGTATTTAACCAGCTTCTCGGCAACTTCAAGGCCGATGTTGGCCTGGGCTTCCTGGGTGGAACCACCGACATGCGGTGTCAGTATGGCATTGTCGATGCCGCGCAGCGGACTGATGAATTCGTCGTCGTTGCTGCGTGGCTCAACGGGGAATACGTCGATCGCGGTGCCAGCCAGATGACCGCTCTTAAGCGCTGCGGCCAGTGGTTCGATATCGACCACGGTACCGCGTGAGGCGTTGATCAGAATCGCGCCTTTCTTCATCTGGGCGATTTGCTTGGCGCCGAACATATCTTGAGTGGCGTCGGTTTCTGGTACATGCAGGCTAACGATATGACTCTGGGCCAGTAGGTCGTCCATGTTGCGAACTTGTTGGGCATTACCCAGTGGCAGCTTGGTGACCACATCGAAGAACTTAACTTTCATGCCCATGGCTTCGGCCAGCACGCTGACCTGTGAGCCGATAGAGCCGTAGCCAATAATGCCGAGTACTTTGCCGCGAATCTCAAAGGAGCCAACAGCGCTTTTCTGCCAGCCGCCGCGATGGCAGACCGCGCTCTTTTCGGGCACGCCGCGCAGCAGCAAGATGGCTTCGGCAATAACCAATTCGGCTACTGAACGAGTGTTAGAGTAAGGGGCGTTAAACACGGCAACGCCATGCTCTTGTGCGGCTTGCAAGTCAACCTGATTGGTCCCGATGCAAAAGCAGCCGGCTGCAATTAGCTTGGGCGCATTTTCTAAAACATGGCGGTTAAGCTGGGTGCGCGAGCGCAGACCAACGAAATGAGCATCTTTTAATACTTCGATCAGCTCGGCTTCGGGCAGTGCTTTCTTGAAGTAGTGGACGTTGGTGTAGCCAGCATCAGTCAGCGTATCGACAGCGGACTGGTGTAAGCCTTCGAGCAAAACGAATTTGATTTTGCTCTTGTCCAGGGAGGTTTTAGCCATGGGAGTTGTTTCTACCTCAAGGTTATCGAGCCGCATGGCCAATGATTCATAAGTTGAGTTTGGATGCGGTCAGTATCAGAAAAGGGCGCGATTGTAACACAGCATTTAGCGTTAAACGGTGGCGATATAAGTGACTTCAATGCACCAACTGTCGTGACCATCGGGGCGATAACGGAATTGAATATCTAAGTCGTAGAGATTAATACCATAGCGGCGCTCCAGGTCTGGCTGTTGGTATTGGGGGCGTGGGTCTTGGCTGAGGATCTGGGTAATTAGCCGAGTTAAATCAGTGCCGTAGGGGGCCGAGTAAGCTTGGGCTTTGGCGGCTGCCTCTGGGGCAAAGGTGACGGCGAGGGTTGCGGGCGCCTCGGCGGCAAACTGATTGCTGGCGTTAGCCAGACTATCGGCGTAGGGCACATAGGGTTTGATATCAACAATTGGCGTGCCGTCGAGTAAATCTAAGCCTGACACCAATAACGACACACCTTTACTGGTATCGATCTTCTCTAGTTTTGCCACCGACAAACCCAGCGCATTGGGGCGCACCGGTGAGCGGGTGGCGAATACGCCCATGCGCTTATTGCCGCCGAGGCGCGGTGGGCGAATGCTGGGGCGAAAGTTGTCAGCATTGCTATTGGGTGACTTATGAAAGATAAACTCAATCCAAATATGGCTCGACAGCTCGAGTCCAGCAACGGCCTCGGCGCGGTTGTAGGGCGGCAGTAGTTGCAGTTCGGCTATCGCCTCGGTAGCCAATCCGGGCTGTCTGGGGATGCCGAATTTGTGGGTAAATGGCGAAAGCACGGTGGCAATAGGTTCTAGGGTGTAATTCATATATGTAGCACTGAATACTCGGTGGTGTCGCAAGATACGATCAACAAAAGGCTATTTTAGAGTAATTAAGAAAAAGTCAGTAGAGCTTAAAACTCGTGGCTTGTGATAATAGAACTCGCTGAGTTCATTAAAGACACACAATACTGGATGGGTTGTTGAATAGTGTCTGTTCAAGGTGGGTTGTTCAATGGCAACAATCATGGGTCGCAACAGTCATCGTGAGTGTAGACACGGCTAATGAGTAAAAATCTGCATGCCGAATAGGAAGAGTTGGTCGGAAGAAAAGGCAATTTAGCCGAGGTATAAAGGCCAGGCGATATACTAAAGGGAGTAAATGCAGGACCAGTTTATACTCGTCCTGCATTGCTCTGTATGGCAACAAAAAGCTACGACCCTTTAGCGATGCGTCGCCTAAAAGCCTTTACTGTTTGTATCATCATCCGCCACATCCGTGTGGCGATATAAAATCTTTGTCTGCTAGACGCCTGTTGGTCAACCAAGCAATTTTTACTCAATCGGTAGTAAAAATTCCCGCTTGTTAGATTTTTTTGCACGGAATTCTATAAATATTAGCATTATCGAAAATCAATATCGGACCGGTCGGTCTCTGGCTCACTAAAGTCAAATACATCCGAGTCTTGATCAGACTTCGCTCGTGCTGCAAAAATTTCCTCTAAGGTTTGCTCTTGCTTGGGCCTGGGTAATTTTACATTGGCTGCAGTTGCTCGGCTTGTTGCCGATTTTCTTCTGTCATCAGTGGAGTTGAGTTCTGGTTGCTGAGCTTGTTCTTTTTGCTGACGTTCGGCGGCGACTAGCTTAGTTTTGGCGCGGCGCTCGGCATTCAGTGTTTCTTGAACATTGTGTAACGGTGATGTCGTGGGCTTGAACGATGCATTACCTACATTTACGGCGCTGTGCGCATCGACGTTGTTACTTGTTTTTTTCATTGCTTGTTGAGCCGATGTATCCAAAGATTTGTTTTTTGCGGGTATTGGCTGCCGCTGAATTTTTTCGGCTAGCCGCCTATATGGGTCAGCTTTATCGGCTAGTTGCGGCAGTTGCTCTAGGGCATCGGCCATTAATAAATAGGCATTAGTTAAGTCAAAGTAGTCTGGATGGTGTTTATGTAGGCCATTAAGGAGCTTTATGGACTGGTTGTAATCGCCGCAGTCGAAGCAAGATTTAGCCACTAAATGTCGGACCAGAGGTCTATTAGGAACGTAGGCGCTGTCTATTAATAACGTACGTTTATAGACCGAGCGAATTAAATCCAATCGCTGGATAGATTTTAAATGCAAAAAATATCCATCGCTAAAACTGCCGATATGTTCTCGGTGTTTAATACCGCAGATAAAATTAAAGGCGCCACTGTAAAGTGCTGAGTCGCCGGGGTAGCTTTTGAGTCCTTGTGAATAGAGATGAAGCACTTGATCAAACTGGCCTTCTTTTAGATTAATGTCGATCTTAGTGCGCAGGCGTTCGAGATCGGTAGGTATAACTAAGTCTGAATGGCTTCTGTGGCGGGCATAAAAGCCAAATTCCCGTTGATACTGAAAAATCATATAGCCCATCATATGAAATACCACTAGCGTGTAGTAGTTGCTCACTAATGAGTGCAAAGTCGACAGCCACACGGAGGGTTCATCGCCCAACCAGCTGCCAATCACACTGACAGAGCTAAACATGATTAAGATAAAACCCATTAATATTCCATAGGGCAAACCGACGGCCTTAATAATACGCACGGCAGAACCTGGATTGAGAGCCTGCCCAACGCTTTCGGTAATAGCAAAATTAATCATCACCGCCGGTAGCGCAATCACCAGAAAAGTGCCTAATAAACCGCCAATAGCCGAGCCAAAAAGGGTGTAGGCTCCTATGGTTACGCCAGCCATTACCGCCAATATTAGGAACAGTTGAAATAACAGACTTAAACCACCGCCATAGGCCGAGCTGATATCAGGGGGGCTCATATCGCCTTGTGCTGTTTTCTCCAAGCAACTCATACTGTACTTGAAAAATGCGCCGCTAAGCATTAGTACCCAGAGAAGACCGAGGGGCACATAGCCTAGTACCGATGTGAGAAACGACACAACGACTAAAAGTATGCCGGTTTCAGTATTGACCGGATAGCGAAAAGTCTCCGGTAGGCGTCGCCAGAAGGGAATGGCGCTATTGCTGGCGCCGAGGCTATCGAGCGGATGCTGGCAGTGAATGCAGCGCGGCGCGTTTTTTCGATCAATATCTATACACTGATCACAGCATTCGATATTGCAATCAGTGCAGTGATAGGTGGCAGCCTGTATTGGGTGATACTTACAATGAGTCAATGTCCCGCCTCCATTAAATCTTCGGCCTGTTGTTCATAGTACTGTGATTTTTTTTGGTTGTTGGCATCGCCGAAGTTAAGGGACAGTCTGCGCGCCAACACACCTAAATTTGTCGGTGGCTTAGAAATTTTATGCAGGCTTGAAAAAATCTCCTCGGCCGAGGATAAATCTTTTAACTGGCAGAAGTTCATTGCCAGGTTTAGCCGAGCCTTGGCATCAAATTTATCAGCGTCAGTTGAGCTGTCTTGCCAAAGGCTTTCTAACTGTTCTACTTCGGCTGGGCTGGGCTTCTTTGTGCTAAATATGCCCTGTAGTGCTTGATCTAGCTCATCACCACCGTCAATTTTTGCCAGCTTGCAACGCAAGAATTGCCAGTCAAAGCGACGGTTGTTAGCAGCTATTAACGGTTTAAGTTGTTTAAGTGCCGATTGAAACTGGCATTTTTCCATGGCCTGATAAACGCCCGCCAGTTTTTTTTGCAGCGGATCAATTGCTTCATCCTGTTCGATGTACTCTTGATTAAGTAAGTCCGGTTTCCAGAAGAGCTGCGCCAGCACGAGTACACCACCGACAATAAATCCACCGGTGTGCGCCATAAAGGCCACGTTAGAATCGGTGTCGGTGACAAAGCTGATAATTTCCTTGCCCAAATAGAAAGGCAAGATGAACAATGCCGGCGCTCTAAAATAGCCGACAAAAATGAAAAACCAGTAGAAAAATTCAATTTTTTGTAGTCTAAACACCGCTAAGTACATCGCCATCACCCCAGAGATAGCGCCCGAGGCACCGACCAGAGGTGTATGACCACCCCAGTTAAAGGCCATATAAAGTAGACCACCGGCGACACCACTGAGTAGATAAAAGGCTAAGAAAAGTTTGTGACCAATAGCGGCCTCGACCGCAAAACCACAGATGATCAAAAAGAACATATTGCCCATTAGGTGCATTAGGCCACCGTGTAAGAACTGATGACTGACTAACGTTATAGGGCTCCAGTCGCGTGGGACCAAGCCAAAGTTGAGCGAGCTAATGGTCAAAATCTGCTTATTAATACGGGCACGGGTATCTAGCCAGTCGAAACGGGCATCATTAGTGCTAAATTTAGGTTCAATTTTGATTAGGTAGCGATAAAAATCTTGGCGTATGAGCATGCTGACGCTTAGAATTTCAAACGCATCATTGTCGTACATCTGTTGGTAATTCTGTAATTCGGCACTGTTGCTCTCTGACTGAGCAATAGTAGCTGTTGCGCTATCTTCTTGCTGGCGTATAAAGTCACGAAACAGGGGCCACTCAAGCGTGATGTAGTTCTTTTGGCTATAAACTTCTAGCGCTTCGAACATCTTTTTATCGTCGTTAACCTGATAGAAAAAATACACCAGCACATTGAGTAAAACGATGCTGAAGAGCACCACCGGGGCATGCTGCCAGTCGAAACGCTTTTCTGTAGGGATGATAACCAATGTCTACTCCTTGTATTGAACCAGTACGGCTCTGGATTCCTAGCTAAATCCTCGCATAAAATCAGTAATCTGTCGAAAAAAGATGTGAGTTAAACTTTTGTAGAGCGGAGTAACTGCGCTAAGATTGGATTAATTGATAATACCGATAGATAGGATGTTTTTATGATCAACAAGATCTTGTTGACGCTTTTTATTACTCTTTTGGCGGCCTGCGCCTCGCTGCCGGACAATGCCCAACAAGAGCCGTCTTATGCGATTGATAAGGCGAGTACTATGGACACTCGTTTGGCGGCGGTGGTGATGAAGCGTGAACAGGCCGGTATGGGGGTACCTGGCGAGACTGGCATTCATCTTCTCGACTCCGGTCATGATGCTTTTGTTGCCCGCGCGGTACTGGCACAGAAAGCCGATAAAACGTTAGATGTGCAGTATTACCTATACCATCACGATTTGAGCGGTAAAATTCTGTTGGCACAGTTGCTCGACGCCGCCGATAGAGGAGTGCGTGTTAGGCTACTGGTTGACGATATGGATCTAGCTAAGGCTGATATTGCCGGCGTTATGATTGATGATCACCCCAATTTTGAGGTGAGAGTTTGGAATCCATTCATACGCGGTAGTAATCGCAGCGCACAGTTTGTAACTCGCTTTGGCTCTGTCACGCGCCGCATGCACAATAAATCCTTTACGGCTGATAATCAGATAGCGATAGTGGGGGGACGCAATATCGGCAACGAGTATTTTGGCGCTGATCCAGATGTTTCCTTTCGTGATTTAGACGCAATACTGATTGGTGCTGTGGTAAAGCAAGTATCAGGCTCGTTTGACCAATATTGGAATCATAAACTGGCCTATCCTATTACTACACTTCACCCAGAAAAACTTAAGAAGCAGACAATACAGGATAAACGGCAGGAATTTGATGCTTATATAGAGTCTCAACAGCAATCTATTTATGCCGATATCCTTGCCAGTAGTGACTTAGCTGCTAAATTACAGAGTGATGAAATAGATTATCAGTGGGGGCGTGCTGAGATCTTTGCTGACAGTCCGGATAAAACAGAGGCAGACAGAGATCGCACTGATCTGCACTTGATTACTAAGTTAGCCCCCATACTGTTATCAGCAGAAAAAGAGCTACTTATTGTGTCACCGTATTTTGTTCCGGGTAAGCAGGGGACCAAAACGTTAACCAGTCTAGTCGATAAAGGCGTTATTGTTAAAATATTAACAAACTCATTAGCCTCGAATGATGTAGAGGTTGTACATGCAGGTTACTCCCGTTATCGCAAAGACCTGCTTAAAGGCGGCGTTCAACTGTATGAAATGAACTCGGTGTTAAAAGATATTAATGGTGCGAGTAAAGCAAAATTAGGTTCATCAAAATCGAGTTTGCATGCCAAATATTTTGTTATAGATCGCAATAAATCTTTTGTAGGTTCATTAAATTTAGATCCACGCTCGGTGAAAGAAAATACTGAAATAGGCGTGATGGTTTATAATAAAAAAATCAGTCGCGATATTGCTGAGTATTTCGACACACACATAATGAATATCGCCTACAAATTAAAACTGCAAGACGGGAACATAGTGTGGACGCAAAAAATAGACGCTGGCATTGTAGTATCGGAGATAGAACCTAATACCAATTTTTGGCAGCGCCTAAAGGTCAGTGTTATGAGTTACCTGCCGGGCGAATCGCAGCTCTAGTTATAGGTCGCATAGAGGCGTTATGACAAATCCATCGGTGCATCAAAAGCCAAGTTACGGCAGCTATGCTATAGCCGTTAGTATTCTTTGTCTTGCTGCATCTATTGTTTTTTTTGCGAAGCAATTGTCTTCGCTAGAAAAAGTAGCCGACACACTGGCGGTATATCGCGATGTTGCTCCTGAACTTATTACTGAAGTCGCCAATATCAGCGATCAAATTCCACTGATCGTCAAGGAAGTTGAGTCTATTCGAACTCAAATTCCAGCAGTATTGGCTGAAGTGTCGGCGCTACGCAAAGATACTATTCCCGCAATTTTACAGACCGCAGATGTGTTGCAAAATACGACTGTGCCTGCACTTCTTGTTGAGAGTAAAGCGTTGCGTGAAGACACCATCCCATTAGTAATGAAAGAATCTGTAGCGCTACGAGAGCAGACTATTCCTGCAGTTTTGTTAGAGTCAAAAAATCTTAGAGAACGGGCAATACCGGCAATCCTGCTCGAAGTTCAAAAAACCCGGGAAGAATTACCAATGCTACTGACACAAGCGACTACAGTAGCAAAGTCAGCAGGAAAAAATGCTTCAGAAGGTGCTGTTTCAGGCTTTTTTAGCGGCATTATTAAAGCACCCATAAACCTTATTTCAGGCGCTGAAGGAGCATTTTCCAAAAGTGAAAATTTGTCCGATGCAGATCAAAAATTGATCACTGAAGCCAGTATGCTAACTTTACAAAAAAACTATCTTGGCGCTGTTCAAAAATGGTCTAATTCAAAAAATGGTCATAAAGGTAATGTCACCTTAACCGCTATGGTGGTCAACGGTGATGAGCGTTGTCGTGAATTAACCTACAGGGGTTTTAAGCGACGAAGAGAGGTCGGGAAATCATTAATGACGCTTTGTCATGACGAAAAAGGGCAGTGGAGCAGTAAAAAATAATCAAATTATACTGTCAAACTTATTGCTGCTGGCAGCAGCAATAGAATCGCTAGTGATATCGCAGGTGGCCACGCAATTTTATGAGTTAACCTACTCATGCGCAGTGCCCATAATTAACCTCTATTTTTAATGAGAGTGAAAATGTTCACCATCATGGCTGTGTTTATCAAGCTGTGAACCTAAATTTTCTGCTGATTTATCTGCAGGATTTTTTGTGGGTATTACCAAGGTGCTGTGCGGATTAAGATTGAGTTTCTTTGGTTCAGGTAATAATGGCAAAACTTGTCGCTGAAGATCTTGATGAAGATGATAGTGATCATCTTCATTAAGTGGAAAATCATCTGCATACTGAGTGTGCTGATAGCCATGTAATTGCATCAAAAATAATAAACCACCCGCTATCATCAGTGCGACATTAGAAACATTGCTAAAACGCTGAAAAGAATCCTTTTTTCGCCAGCCAACTAATACGATTAACATAACACTCAACGCAAGTACTTGGCCGATTTCAACGCCCACATTGAACGATAATATTTTTAGTATTAGGCCATTGTCGCCCAATGGTAGTTGTTGTAGTCTCGTTGATAAACCGAAGCCGTGAATTAAACCGATTATAAATACCATCCATGTCAAACTTGGCGACGACATTTGTAAATACTTGTTAAAACCATCTAGATTATCAAAAGCTTTGTAACAGATCGTCAATGCAATAACCGCATCAATTAAATAGTAATTGGCCTTGATGGTTAATAGCGTGGCAAATACTAATGTTATCGAATGACCAATTGTAAAAGCAGTGATAACTTTTAATAGATCACGAAAATTACTTAAAAAGAAAATCACACCAAATAAAAATAATAGGTGATCATAGCCCGTCAGCATATGCGTTGCACCAAGGTGCATATACTCAAAATTACTAGCATTTAGTATTCTTGCTTGATCTTCGGCAGACATGCCATGCGCAATCGCACTTAGGCTTGTTAAGCTTAGCAATAGAAGTATTAGTAGTCTGGTCATAATATTTCCAAATTATTGATTCAATTATTACTGTTATTAAAAATAGGCTTTATAAGCGTATAAATTTAAGAGCTTGTAGCAGGAGGCGGTCTCTTAAGACTATTAACATCGATGATAATGGCTAAGAGATTGTCATATAAGCGGATGAAATTTACCAGAATTAAGATGGTACGTTCGCTGTGTAGCCGCAGTATTGTATTTAACTATGAGTTTTTATATTTATCATTCAGCAGCAGTTTGACGGATTTTTTTAAATTATAATTATTTCAGAACAAGCAATTATCGAAATAACGGGCTTATCTTGCTTAGGAACAATTTTTAAGCTTGTGGTTCGAGGCCAATACTCACTAACAAACCAGTTTTATTTCATTGAGGCCCCGTTGCTAAGAGCCATAGGATAAAATACTTTTGTATATAGAATCTTAGTAATCAGCTCATGCTACGCGAGCTCTACACCGTTATTGACTGCAAGTGTGAGTAGCGCTACTTTAAAGGATGCCAGCCATTCGATAGTCGAATGGCTGGCAAGCTGAGTAATGGTATTGTTGATATTGTTCGGATCTAGCCAATTTTGTTAATTTGTCTATGATAATTACCCGATTGTTACTGAAGGCCTAGTCGCTCATTTGGTGAGCGTTCCAATTTCTAGTACCTTTTATTAGCCTTAACTACATTTGGGTGCCAGTCACTACCGACATGGTTGGTCAATACACACTATTAAGACCGTCACTACTTGCGCTCGCTAAACTAACTGCCCCGTTTGATAATCACGAATAGCACGCTCAATTTGTTCAATGCTATTCATCACAAAAGGTCCATGTTGAACGATCGGTTCATGCAAAGCCTTGCCACTGATCAGCAATAGTTTTGCACCTTTGGTGCCAGAGCTTAACGATAAACTCTCGCCTTTTGAAAATACAGCCAATTGCCCCTGCTTAACACCTTCTTTTAAGCTGCCTTGGTATACATACACTCTTACCGGGTTGGGCGAGTTGAATGCTAGCTCAATGCTATCATCTATTTGCAGTTCAATATCCAGCAACACAGGCTGAGTCGACATCTTTGGCAATGATCCTGCCAGTTCTATGCCATTGGCACTAACATCACCGGCAATAGCTCGTATCAAACTGCCTTTTGCAGTCAGTATTTCGGCAATATTTTTTGTCGGTAGTTCGCAGTAAGCCGCCGCTTTCATTTTTTCAGCGGCCGGCAGGTTTAACCAAATCTGAAAACCATGCAATAACCCCTTATTTTGTAGATCAGTTGCTGGCTCGGGCATTTCAGAGTGCAATACACCTCGCCCTGCGGTCATCCACTGGACATCTCCCGCCTCGATAACGCCTTCATTACCCATATGGTCGCGGTGGTGCATACGCCCGGTTTTCATATAGGTAATAGTTTCAAAACCTCGGTGTGGATGTTCGGGAAAACCACCGATATAGTCCGCTGCGGCATCACTATTAATTTCATCAATCATCAAAAATGGATCCAACAGGGCGTTAAGGGCACGCCCACCGATGCGATTAATTTTGACACCATCGCCATCACTGGTGACCACGGCATTAATAACTTTAGTTAGCTCCTTCATGCCTCTTTGCCTCTGCACAGTTGTCAATTAATAATTGTCCACGGTCATGCGGTAGATAAAAATCTTGTATTGGCCCCAAAGGCACTACGCCGGTTGGGTTAATACTGTCATGGCTTTCATAGTAGTGACCCTTAATGTGCTCAAAGTTAACGGTTTCGGCCACACCTGTTATTTGAAACAATTCGCGCAGGTAGCCACTTAGGTTAGGGTATTGCGATATCTGCTTTAAGTTGCATTTAAAATGGCCGACATAAACCGCATCGAAACGAATTAAGGTGGTAAATAAGCGCCAGTCGGCCTCAGTTATCTGATTACCGGTGAGGTATCGATTGTTCGATAATATGCCCTCTAACCACTCTAGTGAATCAAACAGGGTCAATACCGCCTCCTGGTATGCCGCCTGGGTAGTGGCAAAGCCCGAACGATAAACACCATTATTTACCGTGTCATAGATGCGCTGATTCAGCTCGTCGATCTGAACCTGCAGAGCTTCTGGGTAGTAATCATTGTTATTACCCGTTAAATGATTAAAGCTTGAATTAAACATGCGAATGATTTCTGACGACTCATTGCTGACAATTGTCTGATTTTTCTTGTCCCACAATATTGGTACAGTCACACGGCCTTCGTACTTAACGTCAGCCTTTAAGTACAGCTGATAAGCGTATTCAAAACCGTATAATGGATCCGATAGCGTCCAGCCGTTTTCCTTCATTAAAGGATCTACTACGGTAACATCGATATATT
Source organism: uncultured Cellvibrionales bacterium (assembly GCA_913050115.1). Classification (GTDB taxonomy): domain Bacteria; phylum Pseudomonadota; class Gammaproteobacteria; order Pseudomonadales; family Cellvibrionaceae; genus UBA1124. The sequence goes on along the minus strand of CAJWZU010000001.1, from coordinate 79,566 downwards.
TTTGCAATCCTTTGAGCTCGCGATAAATTAGCGTGCGATGTGCCCAAGGGCATGCCAGTGAAACATAAAGATGATAGCGGCCTTTCTCGGCCTTGAAATTGCCATTCTCGGAATCTTCACTTGGTGTTATCCAGTTGCGAAAGCGGCTTGCCTGGCGACGAAATGTGCCGCCATTACTGTCGGTGTCGTACCACTTATCGACCCATCGGCCCTGCTGCAATAAACCCATGATAAATCTCCTTTAGCGTTACAAGCTGGTTAAAATTGTGTGGCTAACTTCTTCTCCAAGGCGCGATCGAGACTGATACTGCCTGCGCCGCGAATGAACAATCCGGTACTAATCGCTAGTAACGCGAGGGCAAATTCATAGCCGTTATTACTCATAAATAAACCATTGCTGATGTGCACAGTAAATATGGCTACTAGCATGGTGAAGGCCAACACTAAAGAGGTTGGGCGCACTAACAGGCCTAGTATTAATAACAGACCGCCAAAGAACTCGACACTGCCGGTTAGAACAGCCAGCAACACGCTTGGCTCTAGGCCTATCGAGGCCATCCAACCAGCGGTGCCTTCAATACCATAGCCGCCGAACCAGCCAAAAAGCTTCTGTGCACCGTGGGCCAAAAATATACCTCCCGCTGCTGCTCGTAATGGCAAGGTGTCCAGTCCAGACGATGTCTCTAAAATCTTGTTATATGGGTTAATCATGTTGATTTCCTCTGCGCTTGTTTGCGTTTGTGTTTTTGTATGTGTTCATATTAGCGCTTTCAGAAAATTGAATAAGGGCTTAATTATGATTAAAATGATCTGATTTTTAGAACAATATAATGGCGGTTTTACATGAAGCAGAATCCAATAACTCTCGAAGTGCTAGAGATTCTCGACGCCATCGACAGACGCGGAAGTTTCGCCAAAGCGGCAGAAGAGCTGAATAAAGCCACTTCGGCACTGTCCTATGCCACCCAAAAGTTGGAAGAGCAGTTGGGCATAGGTATTTTTCAACGTCAGGGACGCCGATCGGTCCTGACACCAGCCGGCCGGCTGGTGCTCGATGAGGGTCGCAAGATTCTTGCTGCCAGTACACTGCTGGTCGACAGGGCTCGCGAATTGGCTAACGGCTGGGAGCCGAGGCTGCGGATTGCACTAGAGTCAACGGTAAACTTTTCGCGATTTTTTGAGACGCTTAACGAATTTCTAGCCGCTCACCCAACACTGGAGGTTGATGTATGTGAAAGTGTTCTCAGTGGCGGCTGGGAGGCATTGGAGCGGGGCGATGTTGATTTGGTGGTCGGTTGCCCAGGGCCTGTGCCGCTACAAAAGGGATTCAGATCGGTGCCTATTACTGGCGGCGGCATGCTGCCGGTTATTGCTAAACACCACCCGCTGTCAAAATTAGCCGGAGATGCAAAAGCCATTGCTACAGCGCTGAATAAAATTCGCCGCGTGGTCAGTCACGATACATCTACTGTCGATATTGCCCGCAGTGCTGGGCTTAGCGGCGGACGACAAATACTCTATGTGCAGACCATTGATCAAAAGCTTGAGGCTATCGTGGCAGGGCTGGGTATTGGGCACTTACCCACTTACAGGATTCAAGGGCACTTGCAACGGGGACAACTGATCAAGTTAAATCTGTATTCAGCTGGAGACACAAACTATATCGCTTGGAATATCACTAGTAAAGGCAAGGCATTACAGGCCTTCTCGAAAAAATTGATTGCGCAGAGTTGGTAGTATCGCCACACCGCTAGAGTGAATATTACGTTAACGTTTACGATAAGAACCATTGCTTGCTGATAGACATGCTCACTTATATGTAACATATGTAAATATGCTGTTTTTTTATCGTCAAATAATAATAATTCGCATCTGATGTTTTTTATGACGATAGACTAATTCTTTGTTCAAAGAAATTTACTCCACGTTCAATTGCGTTGGCATCCAGCATTATTTACCTAATTCAAATAAATACTCAGATGTTCAATAAGTAATAGATAGTGCCTAAAAGACTCTCTACCTAACTATCTATAAAGTGACATAACATGAAAATGCAATGGATTAAAACTCTAACAATTCTTGGCTTGGTCATTTTAATATTGGTAGGCATAAAGGCTTATCAAATCAAGCAATCCATCGACTCTGTAGAATCATTACCCGAGCATAGCGAAACTGTCGAATCAGCTTGGTTGGTATCTAGTGAATACTCACCCTCTATAAAGGTGGTAGGTAAAATTGTATCGCCAGAACAATTAAATGTAATCTCCGAGCTCGAGGGTAGAATTGTCAAGGTAGGCTTTACTTCAGGTAGCTCCGTTAAAAAAAATCAATTACTTATACAGCAAGATAGTAGCGAAGAAGATGCGCTATTAAAAGCTACCAAATCACGACTACAACTAGCCAAAACCTTACTCATAAGAAATCAGCGTCTATTGAGGACCAGGGCGGTGAGTCAAGAAGATGTAGACCGAGCATTGGTGAATTTAGACAATACCGAGGCCGAAATAGCACAATTGAACTCTATAATCCGTAAAAAAAATATCCAGGCTCCGTTTGCTGGTGCTACTGGTGTGCAGCACTTTCATAACGGACAAATTTTAAGCGCCAATCAATTTATCACTGAACTCACTGGCAAAACTCAAGAACGTTGGATAGATTTTTATCTACCTCAAAATATACCGATTTTGTCTATAAATAGTTCAATAGACTTTTTTCTAGCTACCACTAAAAAACCGTTTACAGCTAAAATTATGGCGAGTAGTAAGAGCCTTGATGAAAGCAATAAAAGTAGACACTATCGCGCAGCATTTAACGTGGTTCAAAGCAGTAGCCTTTCGTCATTAGCTATAGGGTCATCCGTTGAAGTAGCGATCATTCGAAAAAACACTAATAATATAAAAGAAGTTTGGCAAGTTCCAAGTACAAGTATTTTATATTCACTGCAAGGTAGTTATGTTTTCACATTGATTTCTGACAATAAATATCAGAAAAATGATAGTAGTTATATGAAGATTGAAAACCATCCAAAAACGTTAAGAGAATTTCGAGCAAGAGAAAAGTTCGTAGAAGTTTTAGATAAAAAAGAAAAAATGACAAAAATTAAATTTATCGATGACACGCCGAAGTCAATGCTGATCGCAGCAGATGGTGCGTTTAAGCTCTATCCTGAAGTGCTAACTAAAACTACACCACCTATAAATGACAGAAAGTAAGCAGAGATCATGACTTTATTTGTAAACCGACCTTTAATTGCTTTTACTCTTTCAGCTATTCTATGCTTGGCAGGTCTAGTTGCGATAAAAAATATACCTATTTTGCAATTCCCAAAAATTAATTCAAGTGCTTTAGTTATAAATACTCATGTTCCGGGAAGCTCAGCACAAATCGTTAAGGGATTTGTAACAGCTCCAATTGAGAAAGTAGTCATGACTATTGCTGGCATAGATTACATCGATTCTGACAGTACAGCAGGTCAAAGCACCATCACTGCTTGGCTTAAAATCGACGAAGATTCTAATAGGGCACTTACAGAACTTAATACCAAACTTAGCCAAATAACCTATGAACTTCCAGATCATGCCGAAGACCCTGTCGTTGAGTTGAGACGTGCAGATAGGCAAGCGGCGTTGTTCTATCTTGATGCTCGTACTAAGACTATGCCACGTAATGAGCTTACCGACTTCTTAAATCAGAAAATTGTACCAAAGCTTACTAGTATTACTGGTGTGCAAGAGGTTGGTTTTGAAGGTGGGCGACTTCCTGCTATGCGGATTCAACTCGATAGCCATAAAATGTTTGCCATGAATGTTAGCGCACTCGATGTTAAGCGAGCTCTGGCGCGCAATAATATTTTAACAGGTTTCGGTAAAACAGAAAATAATCAACAACAAATGCAGATCATGGGTAATACCATTTTTTCTAGTGTCTCAGATTTTGAAAATATGATCATAAAATCTGATGATAAAAACACGAGTAATCAAATACACTTACAGCAAGTGGCCAAAGTTTTTCTGGGTGAAGAGACTGGACTAATCGATGCTCGTTTCAATAAAGATCGAGTTATTTATATTTCTATATGGCCAGAGCCGGGCAGTAATGAAATTGAAATCGGCGACGCATTGTATAAACAACTTGAAAAAATAAAGCCACAACTCCCTGAGGGTTTAACCATTGAAGCAGGTTACGACGGTACGCTTTATATGCGTTCAGCATTAAAAGAAATTTTCATCACACTTATTGAAACTGTTGTTCTTGTTAGTATCGTAGTTGTGCTGATGATGGGTTCACTTCGCAGCGCTTTAGTGCCACTCATGGCTATTCCTATCTCTATACTAGGCGCTATTGCTGCTATGCAAATGATGGGCTTCTCATTAAATTTATTAACCATACTGGCTATTGTACTGTCAGTTGGATTGGTAGTTGATGACGCAATTGTTGTGGTTGAATATGTGGCTAGGCTCATCAACGAAGGAAAATCACCTATTCAAGCGGCAAAGCTTGCTAGCAAAAGGCTGTTAAGCCCGATTATTGCAATGACATTTACACTTGCTGCTGTCTATGTGCCACTAGGCTTTGTCAGTGGCTTAACCGGTAGCTTATTTTCAGAGTTCGCTTTTACGTTATCTATAGCTGTCATAATGTCTGGTATTGTCGCTCTTACACTATCACCTGTAATAAGTGCATTTATATTTAAAGGTGGCTCATCAAAAAAATCATCATATCAAAAAAAAATACTAGCTATTTTTGATAAAGCTAACTTTAAATATATAGAATTTCTAAGAAAAAGCTATTCTATAAAACCCCAAGCTATTTGTATTGGCTTAGTTCTATCTTTATTGTGTTTTCCCTTTTACTTTTTTTCAAGCAAACAACTTGCGCCGATTGAAGATCAAAACAGTATAGAAGTTATCATTGAAGCAGCACCAGATACTTCTATAAGCTATGTGCATCGTTATATGGATGACGTCATTGATAGTGTATCCACAATAGATGGCTATCAAAAAATGTGGCAGGTTATCAGCCATAATGGCGGTTTCGGCGGCATAGAATTATTAGATTCCAGTGAACGTGATTACACCGTACATGATAAAATCAGCGAAGTTTATTCATCGCTGGCAAACATTTCAGGTCTAAAAGCATTTCCTACACTACCTCCATCTCTGCCTACAGCTGGTTATTTTGATGTTGAGATGGTTGTTACAGCCGATGATGACTATGCATCAATGTTAAGCTATGCAAGAGAGTTGGTAGACAGTGCTTATGAAACAGGTCTTTTCATGTATGCATTTACTGATCTTGAAGTGAATCTTCCCCAAGCAAGTATTGTATTTGATCATGATAAGCTTGCTGAATTTAATATGACAGTTGCTTCTGTTTCAGAGCAGCTTGCATTAATGCTTAGCGAACAAAGTATTAATCGTTTTAATGGTAGTAAGCAAGCCGGTGATGCTAGAGCTTTAAGGGTAATCCCAACGTTACAAGACTCCGATAAATCCTTCAGCAGCCAGCTATTAGATGTACCCATTGAAATTCGTGGCGGTGTATTAATACCGCTTAGAAATTTGGCAAGAATAAAAAGTGTAGTATCACCTCGCGTCATTAGGCGGTTCAATCAGCAAGCAAGTTTTACTATATCGGGTGGTGTGCTTCCGCACGGTACACAGGCCGACGCGCTTGAAAAAATAGAATCTATCGCTCGCAGCATATTGCCCGAAAGCTATGCAATAAATTATGCAGGTATATCTCGTCAGGTCAAACAAGAAAGTAACAGCTTGCTTAATGTTTTAGCTGCAGCACTTGTAATTGTATATTTAGCTCTAGCAATACAATTTAATAATGTGCGTCTTCCGTTGGTTGTGTTGCTAGGCAGTGTACCGCTGGCCTTAAGCTCAGCCCTTCTGTTCACCTTTCTAGGTTTCAGTAGTATTAACCTCTACGCTCAGATAGGTTTAATTACACTTGTTGGCCTGATCGCGAAAAATGGAATTTTAATGACCGAGTTTGCACATGAGCTACAAGAAAAAGGAGTAGCAAAACTTGAAGCTATTACAGAAGCTGCCAGATTTCGATTTCGCCCTATATTAATGACTACATTAGCCACTGTGTTAGGTCATATTCCGTTAGTGCTAGTCACAGGAGCAGGTGCCGAAGCAAGAAATAGTATAGGTATTATCCTTGTAGCCGGCATGGCAGTCGGCACTTTTCTTACCTTATTTCTACTACCCCACCTCTATATACTTATTGCTTCAAATACTAACAAAGTAATGAAACAAAATGATTATTAGTAAAGAGCTATATTATGTCTGAACAGAAAAACATAGAAATCCAATATAATGACTATGGCGAAATTATTGATGTTGACGCTGTCGATGGACCAGTGGTTTCGACTTTTTTTAAATTTGTCATTCCTTCAACGTTGAGTTTGCTCGCTATTTCAACTGCTGCTGTTGTTGACGGATTTTTTGTAGGTAAATATATTGGTGAGGAAGCCCTCGCTTCGGTCAACTTATTAGTGCCATATTTTGGGCTATTATTTGGTCTGGCACTTATGTTAGCCGTCGGTGGCTCAGTCAAAGCGAGTATTGCTATAGGAAAACGTGACGTTAAAACCGCATCGAATATTTACAGCCAGGTATTTTTTTCAGTATTGGCTTTTAATTTAATTGCGTTACCTATTTCGTTGTATTTTAGTGACAGTTTATTTATCGGCTTAGGAGCTGATCGGTCCCTATTCGATTTGATGAACCAATATTTCGTGGTTCTTGCACCTGCCATTGTTATTCAGCTTTGTGGGCTTGTTTGTTATTATTTTTTTAGAGCAGATAATAAACCTCAACATGGAATGAAAGCTCTTATACTTGGTGCTATAACTAATATTTGTTTAAATACTTTGTTTATAGGCTACTTGGGCTATGGTATTCAAGCAGCTGCATGGGCAACGCTCTGTGCTGAGGTTGTGCAATTATTATATATTTTTCGTTATTTCAAAATACCTAATACTAATTTGAAATTATACTGGCCAAAATTTAACTTTAAAACATTAGTACAGTCTGGCTGTAATGGATTCTCAGAATTTATAAATGAAACTTCTATAGGTTTTGTTATCTTAGTTTTTCACTGGGTTATCAATCTCCAAAGTGGCATACAAGGTATTGCTGCATTTAGTGTGATAAATTATTTTATTTATATAAGTTTAATGGTTTATTACGGGATAGTGGATTCTATGCATGTGTTATTAGGACAAAATTTTGGTGCGCATAAAATCGAACGTGTCGTTAAGTTCATGCAAATGGCTGGTGCTTGTATCGCAACATTGACTGTTGTTCAGATCTGTATATTATTTTCTTTTGAAGAAACGTTAGTAAACTTTTTTCTCGAGGATGGAGCGACAAAAACCCAAGCTCTAACGCTCGATTTTATTCATATTGTTTGGCCAATATTTTTGTTTAGTGGCTTTAATGTGTTAGCCAGTGCTTACTTAACATCAGCTGAATTGGCATTACAGTCTTCGGTTATTGCAAGCTTGCGTTCTTTGTTTTTACCCATAGGCTTAGTGTTGCTATTTTATATTATTTTCGATGATAATAATTATTTGTATGCCATTCCTATAGCTGAAGGACTAACGTTCATAATTGCTATGGTATTGTTTTATATGTATAGCCCACGACGCCTTACTCCACCCGAAGAATAATTTTCTAGAAAGCTAGTCGCCTAATATAGACTCTAATAAATTCGATTAGTTAGTATATATAAGAAGTTATTTATAAATAAGGTTTACCCTAATAGCAACGGCTATATCAGCGGTTAACTGAAGCCTATATTTATTTTAACCAGATGACTCTGGATCGAATTGATAAAGTGCAATATATATAGCTGCTGGGTAATTATTTTAAATATGTTGTCTATTAGCCAATATATTAAGGCAAGCTCAACGCTTTGACGTAATGTTATACTAAATCTGTAAAAGAGGCGTCAGCTCGATATAAAAAGCATTACCAGTTTAAGTTAGATAATAAATTAATCCGTAATCCTTGAGGTCAAAAACGGGTTGTGAGTGTACGCCCCATTCATGGTAGTACAGCTAAAGATTACTTCGAAAAGCCGCTTGAATTCTCGGCATAGTAAAGTCGGTTATGAAATAAATATTTTATCGGAAAAAAATATGACTGATTGCATCAATCAGCGCCGTTTAAAGTTATAAATATTTAAATAGCTTTCTCATAAAAAATAAAATAACTACTAATGTCATTACCAATAATTGATAAAGCTTAAAATATTAGTCAATTTTTACTTTATTAATTTAGCGGCCATTATAAACATGTTGTTACTTAGCTGATAGACTCAACTTCATTAGCAGATAGATCTTTTGAATCGACTTTGTCAGTTAATGATTTAACAAAAATTGGATTATTAATTGTTCCATATACATCCATTTCTAAGTCTGAAGAACATTCATCTATATCTAATACTCTGGTTAACAAATTAGTTTTAAATGCAATTTTAGGCTGTGCAAGAATATGGGTGATATATAGCTTAGCAATACCATTAAATTGTGATTGTAAAACGAGTAATCTTTCTATCAGCCAATTTTTTAAAGTTTCTTCCGATATGAGATTGTCAATTGAGAGCCTATGCATCACAGCAAAGCATTGGTTGATAAATACATAATATGAGAATGCTTCAAATATATTTTCATCATCATAGATGAGATCCGACATAGTTCTCATTGAGTCAATAAAATCGAAGGTTTCTTGATAACGTGTCGATACATAAAAACCCTGATTATCTCGATAATAGTATGCTTTTGGATATCCAGATTCTAGATCTAATAGACTGTTTTGCTGATGTGCTTCCAGAGCAATACCATAATCATCATAAAGACTGAGTAGAGGCTCGACAGAGCATTTAAAGTACGCTTCAAACCACTTTAATGCGGTTGTCTCGGTTGTCTGCTGATCTCTTTCCGCGAGTTCAATAATAAGCTTATTTAGCGCGCTTTTACCTTCGCCATTTGAGTTAAGTTCAACAGGCTCTTGAACCAAAGCTAAAATTGAGCAAGTGCTATTGGCCTCGGTTGATTGATACAGAAAATTACGTCGCAAGATAGTTTCAAAACCAGATTCAAGTTCGGGATTACTGGGTAAATTTACTGTTATATAGGCTGGGTCTTCAAGCATTTTGAAACGCGGATGTTGTTCAAAGAAGCCTTTTTCTCTTAGAAACAGCTCCACTGCCATACCATCTTCAAGCTCATCTTTAAAATTGCTACGAAGTGAATTGGTAATTTTCACAGGTATAGAAAACTTATACATCCAAGGTAAGTGTTCAGCATAGAGGGTTCTAACCGAAGAGGTTGCCGTGTGCTCAGAGCCCAATTCACCTAAATAGTGAATTTTACTACGACTCATAAGTGTACGTATTTCACCTTGCAGGAGTAAATAGTGAGCTTGTGTAGGGTGAGCGGGTATCAGTGCGCAGCCAGAGTCGACTAATGCATCGACTTTTCGCTTCTCATCAGATGTTAAAAAGGGTGCTAGATCGTCATATATGAGATCGCTTGTACTCTTTTCAAATAGGCTCGCTTGAGTAACAATGCTTTGATCAACTGCAAAATAGTGAAGGGCAAAATGTCCTTTAAGTTCCGGTGAATAGTGAGCCTGTTGCCAGAATGCTAGTCCCAATTTACTTTTTGGTGTGGGATGTAACCAGTGGCCAAATAAAATATTTTGTTCGCTCTGAATAAACGATAAAGAAGAGAGTGTGCTATCGCCTTGTCTAGCTTCAAGATAAGTGGCCATTGCTTGATAGCTTTCATGTATACGCATCAATAGCTCGCTTTCTTTGGCCTTTATTTGTCCATTAGCAAGGGATCCTTGCTCAATTTTACTAAGGCTCGCGTTATTCTTGAGGCGCTCTGCTTGCTTAGCATAGATCTCTCTTACTAAAAGTGAGATTAGAAATAGTTTATCGGCTTGCCTCCACTGCAGCGATGAATATTCTGTGGTGCTAGGGGTATGGCTGAAATTATCGGGTGTTCTACAGGAGAAGGCTTCTCCCAGTTTACTGGGCCCAAAACAAGAGGCTTGAATGAGTTCAATACGAAGCAGCTGCTCTGAATTTTGAAGCTGTAAGAGGATGCTTTCGTTACCCGCGCTACCTTTAATTATGCAGCCACTATCAACTTCAGCTAAGTAGCTGTTAGCAAATACATTAAAAGATGCGTTTTCGGCAATTGTCCACGGACTGACTGTCATATCGGTTTAACCAAGTTAAGTTAGCATCAGTGTATTCATGTACCCCAGTATAAGAGACACGATACTTTTATATGGTCGCCAATGTACGTGTTAATGATTCTCATTAATACGATTGTTACAAGATTTACAGCTTAGATTTTACATATGCTGTACTTTTTACAAGTGAATAGCCGCCCAGACTCAAGCCAAAATTGGTAAGACATGTGTTGTAACATTTGCAACAGTCTTGGAGTGCTCGCATCAAACGCTATAAAGTTCCCGGTTTGTTTGAATAAGAATCAATCGCAATGGTTCTGTGCTGTTGCCGAAGCGTTTTACTGGTTTATGTCTGCAATGCAGCGGGGAGCTATTTATGGCGGTAAAGTCTCAATCGCAACGAGAAAAAGATCAGTTATTTAAACAGCAGGCCTGTTTTAAAGACGCTTCAGTTGCTCAACGGCGCCTGGTAAAACAGTTTTTAGAGGCCTTGCTTTACGAAAAAATAGTGCCTTTTAAGTCATCGCCGCTGGACACTTGCAACACAGATTCCGAGACAATATATGATCGGCAGCTATCTGTCTCAATTGGCAAATGTCAATTACGTTGTACAGCATTTATTAGTAGTTTTGATCGAGTGCGTATTGCACTAGGTTCAGTTCAGGCGCTTAGTCACAATAAATGGCATGAGGCTTCTATTTACGATTTGGTCGAGCCATTAAATATGGAGGCCAAGTCTAAGGCGGATTTACTTGCTGAGCTTGAGCAAACTATTGCTTTATGTTCGTGGAACTCAGTTAATTTACCTCACTTGAAAAATGTGCGACGTAAATTAGATTTTCTTGCGCTTGAGTCAGCCATTCATGAGGGACATCTTTATCATCCATGCTTTAAAGCGCGCCGTGGTTTCACAGTTGAAGATCAGCGAGCATTTAGCCCCGAAGCCGCTAATCAATTTCAACTCGTCTGGTTCGCAATTCATCGCCAAGACTATCAATGTAATTTTCCAATAGATGAAGCTAATTTCTGGCAACAAGAAATTAGCGAGACTTATGATGTGCTGACTCAAGCTTTACATCAACGCGGTGCTAACTGGGCTGCATTTGGTTTGATGCCATTACATCCTTGGCAGGTCGCTTCAATTTTATCCAATGAGCCAGAATCAACTGATAATGCAGGTGTTATTGCTGCCATAGCCCGTGGCGAAATTATCAATTTGGGCAGTGCAGGTGATTTTTACCAAGCCAGCCAATCGCTACGTACAGTAATTAATGTTACTAATCCTAAGAAAGCAAATGTTAAGTTACCGATGAATGTTATGTCGACATCATCAAATCGTAATTTACCTGAACACTTTGTGATTACCGCGCCAGTTTTGTCCAATTGGTTGCAAAATATTGTAAGTGAAGATGCCTTTTTGCAAGAACAGGATCACTTAGTAATGCTTAGTGAATATGCGGCTATTTCGTATATTCCAACTGCAGGAGATTATGACTGTGAAGCAAGATCTGCGTATGTGGCTGAGGCAGAAGAAGGGCTTATTGGGGCAATCTTTAGAACTAGCGTTCTAGATGAGGTAAGAGAGCGAGAGGCTGCTATTCCTTTTACAGCTTTAATGCTTATAGAGTCAGATGAGCGTCTTTTTATTGCTGATTGGCTAGATGAATACGGTATCGAGTCATGGCTTAAGCAGTTACTAAAAGTGGCTGTTTTACCCATTTGGCATTTGCTGGTTCATCATGGGATTGGCTTTGAATCGCATGCTCAAAATCTTGTTCTTATACACAAAAATGGCTGGCCTACGCGTATTGCTATGCGTGATTTTCATGAAGATACTGAATATTTGACTGAATTTTTAGTACACCCAGAAAATAGACCAAATCCTGCTTCTGTAGATTCTTGGTTTAACGAATGTTCAATTGATGAGGGCTTTATTAGTGAAGATACCGATGACCTTTGCGAATTATTTCTTGATGCAGTTTGTGTCTTTAATTTAAGTGAGCTTTCGTTCATATTAGAAAAACATTACGTTTTTTCGGAATCAAGATTTTGGTTATTATTTAACACAGTAATTGAAGCATATAAAGAATCAGGTGTAACCAATGAAGAAAGATTTGCAGCGATTAACATCGGGCGAGCTATGGTCAACATTGAATCATTATTAGAAAAGAAAATTAAGCAAGGGCTACATACTGTTTGGTTTGACCATGAAGTTACCAATGCTTTAGCTTGTGATGCGAGCCTTACGGATGCAATGAAGATTACGAATAAGTATTTAGCCAAAGACGTATCTGCACCTAGTTTAAGTGTTTGCTAGTGAATAAAGTTTTGCAAAATAAGTTTTTACTAAAGAGCGAATGATCATAATGAAAACTCCTTATTATCTAATTGATGAAAATCGCATGCTTACAGCTATGCAAAAAATAAAATCTGTGCGTGATATAAGCGGTGCTAAATCCGTATTAGCGTTAAAGTGCTTTTCTAGCTGGTGTGCTTTTGATTTTATGAAGGATTATTTAGTAGGTACCACTAGTAGTAGTCTTTATGAGGCAAAGCTCGGTAGTGAAAAATTTGGCGGCGAAACTCATGGTTATTCAGTGGCATATACTGATGACGAAATTGATGAGGTTGTTAGTGTCTGTGGGAAAATAATTTTCAATTCATTAAGTCAGCTCGATCGCCATATTGATAAGGCAAAAATTGGCGGCGTATCCATTGGGCTGCGTTTAAACCCTCAAATTGGTTTTTCTGAATATTTGTTGAGTGACACTGTTTCTAGATATTCACGCCTAGGCGTAACCAAAGATAAGCTACCTCTTGACATCTCAGACAAGATTAATGGTGCAATGCTGCATATGAATTGTGAAAATGAAGATTTTCATAGTTTTAATACACAACTTGATGAGTTAGAAATAAAGTTTGGCCAGTTACTGCAACAGCTGGAATGGCTAAGTCTAGGTGGCGGCGTTGCATTTACTACAGAGGGCTACCCTTTAGATGAATTTAGTGCACGTCTAAAGGATCTCGCTAATAAGTATTCAGTGCAGATTTACTTAGAGCCAGGCGAGGCTTCTGTCACCGAATCTACCTCATTGGTAGTGACTGTTATCGACATTGTAGATAATGAAGTTCCTTCTCTAATCGTTGATGCTGGCGTTGAAACACATTTATTAGATGCACTGGTTTATGATTATACTCCTGAACTTATAGGGGCTGATGCGCTCGATGATAAAAACTCAATTCCAGTAGATAAAATTAATTTAGCCAATTTATATCGTGTCGCCGGGCGTACATGTTTAGCGGGTGATATTTTTGGTGTCTATCAGTTTAATAGGCCTATAAAGATAGGCGATACATTAACATTTTCTGATGTCGGAGGATATTCGATGGTAAAGAAAAATTATTTTAATGGTATAAAAATGCCCTCGATATATTTGAAAAAAATTAGTGGCATAACTAAGCTCGTGAAAACTTTTGGTTATGAGGATTTTAGAGATTGCCTCTCTTAATGAATATTTAAAATTTATATGTAATCTGTCCGTTTGCTAAAATGAGAATTTAATGAAAAAAAGTATATTAGTTATTGGCGCTGGTGCTGTAGGTATAGCATCAGCTCAAAAATGTGCACAGTATTCACATATTTTTTCCCAAGTATGTTTTGCTTCACGTACTTTATCAAAATGTGAAGCTGTAATTGAAGATATAAAAAATAGGAACAATAACTTTGAAGAAGGATTTTCTATTTTTGCAAGAACAGTAGATGCGTTTGATAAGTCATCAATTGTCGCATTAATTAAAGAAACACAGTCAGATATAGTTATTAATGTATGTACCGCTTTTGCCAACATGACAATTCTCGAGGCATGTATTGAAGCAGATGCGGCTTATCTTGATACTGCTGTACATGAAGAAGCGGCTGTACTTAACTCTGAATACCCATGGTATGAAGAGTTTGAATGGACCAAGAAATCCATTTGTGAAAAGAAAGGCATAACGGCTATTTTAGGTGTGGGTTTTGACCCAGGTGTAGTTAATGCCTATTGTGCATATGCACAAGATCATGAGTTTGACTCGATAGATTCGATTGATATTCTAGATGTTAATGCAGGTAATCACGGTCATTTTTTTGCGACTAACTTTGACCCTGAAATTAATCTGCGTGAGATTATCGATGACGCAGGGTGTTTAGAAGATAGTCAGTGGCGTAGTTATCCACATCATTCTCGCTCAATGGAATTTGATATGCCGATTGTGGGTAAGCAAAAACTCTATTTGATGGGTCATGATGAAGTGCACTCTCTGCCAAATTTCATTGAGGGTGTTAAAGATGTTCGATTTTGGATGGGCTTTAATGACCATTACATCAACTGCTTAACTGTATTCAAAGAAGTAGGTTTATTAGGCATCGAAGAAATAACTACTGCTGATGGTATAAAAGTTGTTCCATTACATGTACTAAAAGCATGCTTGCCAGACCCTGCTAGCTTAGCTGAGGGTTATACCGGTAAGACCTGTATAGGTACATTGATTAAAGGTAAAAAAGACGCTAACAAAAAAGAAGTCTTTATTTACAATATTTGTGATCATCAAGAAACCTATGCTGACATTGGTACACAGGCAGTTGCCTTTACGGCTGGTGTTCCACCGGTTGCGGCCGCCATTTTAATCGCTCAAGGTGTGTGGAATATTAATAAAATGGTTAACGTAGAAGAGCTTGATGCTGTGCCGTTTATTAATCTTTTGGGCACGATGGGCTTGGCTACTAAAATGCAGATAATAGGAAATGGCAAGCCGGTTGATAAAGCTTTGCAAACAGTGTCAAAACGTGATTCTAATGTTAAATCTGGATTAGTAGAGCTATCGTGATTAAAACAAAACAGCAAGTATCTGAGTGTATTTACCAAGATCTGAGTAATGTAAAAAGTCATACTGATCTGCTCGGCTTTAATGCTAATAGTCTTTTATTGGATGAATTAGCATTAAACTCGCTTGATGTTATTAATATGCTAGATCGCCTCGCGTTGAATGATGCACTTTATGCATCGGATGAAACACGTGCGCTCGACGAAATTAACACGGTCCGTGATTTGGCTGATGCTCTCTTTGAAGACCAGGTTTTGCCAGAATGGTATGGCAAACTGGAAGAATATGTCGACGCAAAAGTTCATTGTTTAGCGAGCTGCCTCTGCGAGCTGGTGAAGCAAAAGCAGCTTGATCACCGTCCTTATTACTTTTGTGTTCCAGATGCAGAAGTTATTGTCAGTGATGAAGCGACACTTAATTATCATAGCGATGATATTAGCCATCAGTATATGTTGGACGGCTTTACTTCCCTATATGGTATGACAGTTGAGTCTTGGTATAGCACCTCGGTATCTAAGGCTGAAAATGCAGAAAAATTAGCTTATCTTGTCGATAATAAATTAGCTGCTGAGCACGTTATAGTAATGCTCGATATGTACCACCTGCCTGGTATTGATAAAGAGTTTGACCATGACCCTTTTCCGCACTATGTGATGGTTGGTAAAACTAACGACCCAACGCAATGGTTTATTTATGATCCCGATTATCGTTGGGAGGGTATCGTTGATAAAGATCGAATACTCAATGCATTTAAGCAGCCTACCGTTGAAGGTGGCCTGCTTGTTAATGATACTCATGCCAGGCCTTTTACACACGAGGCTGTGAATAATTTTTACCAGCAATGCGTTGAGCCTAACTTTAATGGGCTTAATTCTGCGTCGCGCGAGATTCTGCAAATGTTTGTGGCGGGTAAAGATGCAAAAGGAAGGGTCCTTGAACTCAAAAACGTGGCACTAGCACTTGAGCAGATACCAGTACTTTCTACTCGAAAATATGCTTATGAGCATTGCTTAGCCTATTTTTGGAAAGAACTGGATTACGAAGAACCAGAATTTGATGATTTGTGCGAACTCATTGAAGAACTATACAATGTCTATAAATTAGTCACTTTTCAAATTATGAAGATTGCAGCGTCAGGCAATGAAAAGTTTATTAAAAAAGCATTTACGTTACTAGATGCACAAGATGAGCGTGAATATCGCATAAAGAACCGACTTGCCGAAGTCTATAGTCTATGGCTGGATTAGCATGCTTAGTACGTTATCTACTCGTATGATTGGATAACGGGCACTTATTCAGCTTTATTTCTCGCTGCGTCGCTCATTCGATGGCTTAACATTAGCTTAGTGCTTTCTCTTGCCGCGTGCCAATACTTATATACACCCTTTAACAGCAGGGCAATTCCCGTTATCCAAGGTTTGGGCTATCTTATATGAGTAGCCCTGCTCTAGCGCTATAAGGTTGCCAATAGTCAATATTGTAAATATATCGACGAATTTTTTAATAGTTGCCATCAACTATTAATTATTAGGCACTGATAGCCCTCTGTCGAAAGAGGCCTTATTTTGCTTCAATGCCTAGCCCGCCATTTCCTGCTGTGCTCAGACAGAAAAACGCTTAGTTGCAACTCACTTTTCCTTCCTAAACCTAGCATAACCACATAATAACCTCGCTATGTTGATCTAATTGTTGCATATGATCGTATAAGTGGTATTTAAGGTATGAACTATAATCATGAAGCGCACCTTATATTGGTTAACTAAAGATTTGCGGATCAACGATAACTTGGCTCTTAAGTTAGCCAGCGATAGTGATTACCTGCTTTGCGTCTATGTAGTTGATCAAAAATGGTTCAAACCTAACAACTATCAATCCAAGCCAATAGGTGCAAATCGTTGGAATTTCTTACAAAGTTGTTTAAGTAATTTCAATCAAAGCTTACTCAGTCTGGGTCAACAGCTGCATATTGTTTATGGTGACACTTTGCCTAGTTTGGCGAGCCTTTGTGAAATACACCAAATTACTGATGTAATTACCACTCATTTACCTGGCACTTATGAAAATAGGCTCATCAATCAATTAGGCGATAATTTTCCTCAAGTGTTAGTAAACAAAGTTGAGCAGTTCACTTTGTTTACTCATGGGCTTCTGCCTTTTGAACTTCAGCAGCTACCAGTAAGTTATTCAAAATTTAAAAAAATAATGAATAATGTTGCAATACCCAATATTTCTCCTGCAATTAAAACCTTACCAAGTCAGTTTAAATCTGTGCCAGCACCGGCCATAGTTAGGCCCCATTGGTTACCTGTTAAGGCTCACAAATACCCGACAAATGGTATGGTATTTGAAGGCGGCGAGACATCGGCTATAAAGCAACTTTACCAATATTTTAGTTCTGATTTACCATTAAGTTATAAAACTGTTAGAAATAACTTAGATGGCTGGGAAAGCAGCAGCAAGTTATCTCCATGGCTCGGCTATGGCTGTATTTCGCCTCGGCAGGTTATGTCTTCAGTTAGCCAGTTTGAAATTCAGCGAGGTAAAAACAGTTCAACTGAATGCTTGGCAGCAGAAATTCTATGGCGTGAATACTTTCAGTGGTGTCATTTTAAGGTGGGTGCTAAAACTTACATGTTCAAAGGGCTTTCTAGTAGCCAACCACTAACATCATTTTATCCAGAACGGTTTAGTAAGTGGTGCCTAGGAATGACACCTTATCCGTTAGTTAATGCCTGTATGAATGAATTAAGAATCACTGGTTATTTAAGTAACAGAGGTCGTCAAATTGTCGCGAGTTGTTTGGTTAATGAACTCAGTGTAGATTGGCGTTATGGTGCAGCTTGGTTTGAAGAGCAGTTAATAGATTACGATGCTGCTGTCAATTGGGGTAACTGGCAATATATTGCAGGTGTTGGAGTTGACCCTAGAGGTGGTAGGCATTTCAATCTTCAAAAGCAAGCTGTTATTTTTGATCCTGACGGTAGGTATCAAAGTAAGTGGGCTTCAACGTGTGATAAATATTTTTTATCCAATCAGCCTTTAGACTCTGTTGACGCAGCAGACTGGCCAGTAACAATGGCCAAAGACAATGGCTAACGGCATAGATAAAAATACACAGGTCTATAGGGGTTTAAATCTAGATATTAATGTTGTTTGGTTAAAGCGTGATTTACGAATCAGCGATAATCACGCTTTAATGGATTCATTAGAATCTGGTCTGACATTACTTTATTACGCGTTCGAACCTATTTTAATAGATGATCCTCATTATGATAAAAGGCATTGGCGTTTTGTGTGGCAATCAATACAAGACATTAATATTCAGCTAGAAAAATTTAATACACGTGTTTATGTTTTTTTTGGTGATGCAATTGATGGCCTTAATGAAATAAACACTTTATTTCATGTGTTGAACTTATTTAGCCATGAAGAAATAGGTTTAGTTTGTACCTATGCCAGGGACAAAAACGTTAACAAATGGTGCCGCGCGCGCAAAGTAAATTGGCGAGAATACCAGTCAGGCGCAGTCATTCGAGGGAAAAAAAATAGAATCGACTGGGACAAGGACTGGCGTAAAGTGATGACTGCACCGTTATGTCATCCAAACTTATCGTTATCGGCACTTGTTAACGTCAGTGATTTGGATAAGTTAATTCAGCATACGCTGCCTGAGTCATGGTCAATACCGAATGAATTCATGCTCAAGGGCGGAGAACAATGGGCGTCTAGAACACTGCAATCATTCTTAAATAAACGCGGTAAAAACTATCAGTCTGATATATCCAAGCCCTTAGCAAGTCGGCGAAGCTGCTCGCGCTTATCGCCTTACTTAGCTTGGGGCAACATAAGCTTGAGGCAGTTCTATCAAACAATTTTGTTAAAAAGGTCTCAAGTTGGCTGGAAGCGTCCACTAGATGCTTTAGCCTCAAGATTACATTGGCATTGTCACTTTATTCAAAAGTTTGAAAGTGAACACCAAATGCAGTGGCGACCTGTCAATAACGCCTACAATAATCTTAAATTTCCAGAAATACATATGGGGATGAGCATTGAGGAACGTTTAACAAAATGGAAAACAGCTCAAACAGGGTATCCACTCGTTGATGCTTGTATGCGCTGTTTAGAAAAAACAGGCTACATCAACTTTCGTATGCGATCGATGCTAGTAAGTTTTTTGTGTCATCATTTGTTCGTTGATTGGCGGCTTGGCGCTATGCACTTAGCGAAATATTTTCTAGATTTTGAGCCAGGTATTCACTACCCACAATTTCAGATGCAATCAGGGGTAACAGGTATGAATACTATCAGAGTGTATAATCCTGTTAAACAATCACAAGAACAAGACAAGGACGGTTTTTTTATTCGTCAATGGGTGCCAGAGTTATCTCAGCTACCTAACGAGATAATACATACACCATGGGTATTGTCTTTAATGGAACAAGTTTTATACCAGTTTGATCTAGGTAAGAGCTATCCTCAGCCTATGATTGACATTAAAGAAACAGGTAAATTTGCCAGAGATATATTGTGGGGTTTCAGGAAACGTTTTGATACAAAAGTAGAAGCTCAACGTATTTTAGCGAAACATGTTCGCAAGTCTAAAAAACCGCTTAGACTCAGTAAATAAAAAATCTCCATAATAAGGTAGATACATGAAGGCAAAACATTTAAAGCTTATATTAGGAGACCAGCTTAATCCAAAGCACAGTTGGTTCGAATATGTCGACCCTGATGTTGTTTATCTCATCGCTGAGCTCAATCAAGAGGCAAGTTACACTAAACACCACATTCAAAAAGTCACCGCCTTTTTTGTTGCTATGAGCGATTTTGCGCAACAGCTTGAATCTAAAGGGCATCGTGTCTGTTATTTGACATTAGATGACACTCAAGGTTTTCAAGATCTTACCGAATTAATAAAATCGTTGATCTTAAAATACTCATGTGCAGCATTCACATTTCAGAGCCCTGATGAATATAGATTAAAGCAGCAAATGTGTGATTTATCAAAAAACCTTGATATAACAGTTCATCAAGTTGATAGTGAACATTTTCTATTGCCTTTTGATGATCTGCACAGTTATTTTAAACCAAGTACACACGTAAGAATGGAGAATTTTTATCGCACAATGCGTAAACGGTTTTCTATTTTAATGAACGGTGAAAAACCAGAAGGTGATGCTTGGAATTTCGACGCTAATAATAGAAAGTCATTTAAAAAAAATGATCTCAAGCTCATTCCAAAACCATTAATATTTGACAACCCAGCAGATGATTTTTTACAGCGTATAAAAAAGCATAATATTAAAACCATAGGTAATGAGTCGATAAATATTGCATATCCAATTAATCGTCAGCAGTCACTGCTTTTATTGGATTTTTTTTGCGAGCATCAGTTACCAAATTTTGGTAACTTTCAGGATGCTATGACCATAGCATCCCCCTATGCTTGGAGCTTATATCATTCCCGTCTTAGCTTTTCAATAAATTGTAAAATGCTTGCTCCGATGGAAGTAATTAATACTGCTATCTCATTCTATGAAAAGTCAGATGGAAAAATAACACTGTCACAAATTGAAGGCTTTGTTAGACAGATTCTTGGTTGGCGAGAATACGTACGAGGTATGTATTGGGTTAATATGCCAAACTATACCAAGCAAAACTTTTTAGGCGCTCATCGTGATTTGCCGGATTTCTTTTGGAGCGGTGAAACAAACATGCAATGTTTAAAAAGTGCAATATCGCAATCACTTGAGCATGCCTATGCTCATCATATTCAAAGATTAATGATTACAGGCAACTTTGCCCTGCTTGCTGGAATTTCTCCGGAGCAAGTCGATCAATGGTATTTAGGTATTTATATCGATGCCATTGAATGGGTTGAACTGCCTAATACACGAGGTATGGCACTCTTCGCCGATGGTGGTTGGATTGCAACAAAGCCTTACGCTGCTAGTGGTAATTACGTTAATAAAATGAGTGACTATTGCAAAGGCTGTCGCTATAACGTTAAAGAAAAGATCAGTGACAATGCTTGCCCACTAAATAGCTTATATTGGAATTTCATTGACACTAACTATGATAAGTTATCCTCAAACCACCGCATGAGTTTTCCGGTGCGAAACTGGGATAAGATGGAGGACTCTAAGAAAGTTGAAATTAGAGACCGTGCTACTTATCTACTGAATAATATAAATGATTTATAAGAAATGTCTGAGTTGAATTACTATCTTTGTAAGTCTAGATTAATAAATTATAGGTTGGTTTTATGCAATTTCTTATCGATGAAGAATCAAGAATTATAGAAATGGCTTGGGAAGACCGAACTCCATTTGAAGCCATAGAACATCAGTTCAATATGATTGAGTCTGATGTGGTGAAATTTATGCGTAGCCGTTTAAAACCAAGAAGTTTTAGGTTGTGGCGAGAAAGAGTTAGCGGCCGCTCAACTAAACATAAAAAACTGCGTGGCGATGATGTGACCCGAGGGTATTGTCCAACACAGTATAAAAATAGATCGAATAAGTAATATACTTTTAAATACTTGTGTTGATATTCATTTGTAAATTAAACAAAATTAAGGTTTGTCTTATTACGATGTAAAGTATTATTAGTAATTTACTGATCGGGCTGATTGTTGCCTATTAAACAATTAGTATCCGTGTCTTTTTATAGTCGTATTTTTTGTGCGCAGTAACGCCCAATAGTTAAGAAGTTTATTTTTTATACTCTGTTACCACACTACAGGTAATAGGGTTATAACTGGCTTTTATAGACGCCATACTGTTAATAATTTTAGATCTAGGAAACTTCAGAGCAGCCATCAACTAGCAATAATTCGCTTGTAACCCAGTAGTGTTTGATCCGCCTGCGCAGCAATCAATGATCCTCTTAAACGGTATAAATGACTAGACAGTAGTTCGTACAGGAATAAAGTAAAGTGATCATCTAGTGTTATTAAACGGCTCCGCTGATTATCATTATTTCTGTAGGTTTTTACGCAGGTCCTTTCGTGGCGGTAGCAAAGGTAACTAACTTCTCGCACACTACCAAACCAAGAGTGCTGATAGCGTTAAACAGCTTACCGCCATTATTTTCATGACAGTCAAGGGTATAGACTAACCCAGGTGTCTATTCACCCGTCAAGGTTTCGCAGCGGTAATTTCCTCCGCTATCAATACCTAATGTATCGGCCAGTTTAGGCAATAGTTTCTGTAATTTTTGTTTTAAGGTCCATGGCGGGTTAATAACAATCATGCCGGCAGCAGTCATTCCATGCTCGATGCTGTCAGACTCTCGACCCAGTTCAAATAATTGAATATTTCTTATACCGCTGTTACGCAATTTTTTTTCTAAAATGTCGATACGCTCTCGTTCTACTACTGGGTACCAGAGGGCATAGGTTCCTGTAGCGAAGCGCTTGTGCGCGGCTATGAGTGTTTTGACGACGGTGTCGTAATCTTTTTTTACCTCATAAGGTGGATCAATCAGTATTAATCCACGTTTACTGGCCGGGGGCAGCAGTGTCAGCAAACCGCTAAAGCCATCGCTTTGGGCAATGCGGACATGACGCTTGCCGGTAAAGTTTGCCTGAAGTTTTTCTAAATCAGCCGGGTGTAACTCGAACAGCCAGCTGCCGTCTTTGCGGCGTAAAAACTGCTCGCCAATCATCGGTGAACCGGGGTAATACACTAACTCATCGCCACTGTTAAAGTGCTTGACGCAGTTAAAGTAATCTTCCAACTCCGGATAGTCGGCTCGGCTAAGTTTTGCGAAGCCGTCTTTGTACTCCCCAGTTTGCTGTGCATGTTTACTCTTTAGTCCGTAGACGCCGGCACCGGCATGGGTGTCGATATAATCGAAGGGCTTATTTTTTTTACACAAATGTTGCAGAATTTCAATCTGCACTAAGTGCTTGAGCACATCGGCATAGTTGCCGGCATGAAAGGCGTGACGATAGCTGAGCAAGGGAACCCCAATGGTAATTTTTAGATGATTATTAAATTGAAAAGATCATTATTGATCGGACCATACTGCAAATTCATTGCCGCTGGGGTCACTAAAATGAAAGCGGCGCCCACCAGGAAAATTGAATACGGGTTTACTAATAACACCGCCGGCACTCTTTATTTCGGTTTCGGTTAGGTTCAGGTTTTGGCTATAAAAAACTATTAATGTGCCGTCATTATTTTGGCTGGCGACTTTGTCCGCTGAAAAAAACCCCCCATTGATATTGTCGAGGCTAAAAGTGCTGTAGTTTACTGCGCCTGATTCTGGATCGAGGTAGTCGATAAATGCCCAGTTAAACACTGCGCAGAAAAACAGTTTGCTGGCAGCAAGATCACGGCAGGCGATTTCTATATAGTTAAGACTGTGGTGTTGGTTCATTGTCCGTCCTTTACCTGCTCAATCACAACCCCATACTTTTACGCAGCTCGGCCATGCGCTGGTGATTTTCTTTACCGCTGAGTGGCGTTTCAATAGTTTCTGGCAGCGCTTTAACTTCAGGCGGGGGCAGTTTTTCACCGTTAATAATACGCTCGCACAACTGTTGGTAATTGCGCTCAAAAATTGGAAAGGCGATACGCTGGATATTGTTACCGATAAAGTGCCAGTCGCTGATTTTGCCAGCATGGTAAACCGCCGAGTGCGACCAGTTGTAACTACTCTTAGGACTGGGTGCGCGGCAGGCTTCTATGTAGGCGTTGTGGGCGCTGGGCAGGCCATGATGATTGAGGTCGCCCTGACAGCAGTCGATCATCTTCTTTAAGGTCGGCAGGTATTCACTGGTCTCGATAGCACGCTTGGCGCCGCGCAGTAATGCTTCGGTATCAAAATAGCCGAGAGACTCCATCCACAGACGTTTGGCGGTTATGAGGGTTTCAGTGTCGCTGAAGGCCTTGTAATACTGGTTGTGGTAATTAACACGAAACAGGGTAAAGATTTGATTGATGGCATCAATCTTTGTGTCGCTGGGCGGTGTACGATTACCCTGCTGTGAGCGGCCGGGTGCTGCTGACGCCACGTGATTAGACGCCTGCTTTTTTAATTGGCCTGCAACTTGATTGATTAAGTCTTTACTGTCTTGCATTGCTGCTGTCCGGTTTAAATACTGTAAAAATATCGGTGGATATGACCACAAAAAAGGTCTGAGGGTGTTCTTCAATGCTCAAGTGCCAGAAAGATTTAATCTATGTGGTTAAATATAACATGAGTATTGACTGATGCTTTCTGTTGTCAGCCTTTCCGCGACCTTACCACCTACCCTCTGCGGTAAATATTCTTTATATGTGCTTTTGGGCTTGACCTTATGTTGCCCAACTGCGATCGGTTAAATCGTCGTTCAAACTGCGTTCGCGGGTGTTGCCGCTTGGGTTTGTGCCGGGGGTTGCTGCACTCTGTGTCGCCATCTGATGACGTCTGGCCCAGTGATATTTACAGTGCTGCACAAATTTACTGTTCCAGGCGTTGTGGATTTCTTTGCGATCGCGCCAGTAGAGCACGAAGTCGGGCTGTTGTTGGCGGGCAAAATCCAAATCGATATTGGCCAGTCGCAGCACATCGATAGCATCTTCACTCGGCCGCCAGTTTTCAGCCAGCAATTTGGCTTCACTGTTGTGCTCTACAGTGCTGCTATAGCGTGCCCACTGGCGGCGTACATGCTGGATAAATTTGCTGTTCCAAGTGTTGGTGATTACGCCTTTTTCTTGCCAATAGATAATAAACTCTGGGATGGCCTCTTCAACAAAGTGAGCCTCTATGGCTGCGTGTTTGAGCAGTATTTCCAATGCATCCGGGCTCGGACGCCAGCCCGCGGCAATGGGACCTTCGGTATCAGCTTGAATAAAGCGCTCCTGCTCGCGCTCGCGACTAACTCGCTGTTGGCGCGACTGCTGAGTTTGGTGCTCTTGCCAGTGGTGTAATACCTGTTTGATAAATTTGGAACCCCACGAGTGATGGGCCTCGGCGCGCTCGCTCCAGTAGGTGACAAATTCGGCTATTCGATCACGCACATACTGTTCGGGAATATTGTGTTGAGCAATACGGCGCATCACATCGTCGCTGGGCTGCCACTGCGGCGAAATACGATTGGCGCCTTGAGCGACCTGATTGTGGGCGCGGCTTTTTGGCGTGGCCAGTTTTTGCTCGGGCGCGGTCAGTGGCTGTGCCGCTTGCTCGTTGAGGGCGAATTGAATAACGCGGCAACTTGCGTAGGGCGCAGAGCCGAGAATAATCACGCCCTTATCAGACAAGCTTTTACAAATTCGCTGCACATCTAGGTCGTTCCAGAAGGGCATGGTGCGTTCAATGGTCTGCTCTTTAACTTCTAGCCATTGCAAACCATTGTGGGCGATAGGCTCGCCGTAGTGCAGCAGGTTGCCGAACACCGCCAGCATCGTGGCCTCTTCTAGCCCAAGTGTGGTGGCTAGGGCAGGAGAGATTTGCAGTGGCGTTTCGGCAACCAGCGATGACGGTGGGGGGCAGTGGTTATTCATAGTTGGAATTGTAGAGCTTTTAATGGGGGGTGGATAGTTGCCTGTGGCTATCAGAGTCGATGTCGCTGGAATTAATGCATGTATGCTTGTACAGTTATATAAAATTAAAATAGGATTCCTCATGGCCAAGGCCAAAACTGCTTACGTATGCAACGATTGCGGCTCCGATTATCCCAAATGGCAGGGACAGTGCAGTGACTGCGGTGGCTGGAATAGCTTAGCGGAGGTCAAGTTAGCGGCCTCCCCTGTGCAGGCGCGCAATCAAGCGCAATTTAGTGAGAAACTCTCAGGTTATGCCGGTGGCGCTCAAGCCGGGCAGCTGCAGACTTTGTCTGAGATTAATCTCGATGATTTACCGCGTATCAGCAGTGGTACTGTCGAGCTTGATCGTGTGCTGGGTGGCGGCTTTGTACCGGGCTCGGTGGTATTAATTGGTGGCAGTCCCGGCGCGGGTAAAAGTACTCTACTGTTGCAAACGCTGTGTTATTTATCAACCCAGATGGAGGCACTCTATATTACCGGCGAGGAGTCGCTGCAGCAGGTGGCTATGCGTGCTCAGCGGCTAGGCTTACCGACCGATAAACTGAAAATGCTTAGTGAGACCAGTGTCGAGAGCATATGCGCCACCGCCCAACAGCTAAAGCCAAAAGTGCTGGTGGTCGATTCTATTCAGGTTGTACATATGGCCGACGTGGCCTCGGCCCCGGGTTCTGTGTCGCAGGTGCGAGAGAGTGCCGCTTATTTAACCCGTTTTGCCAAGCAGACTAATACTATATTGATACTGGTTGGCCATGTGACCAAAGACGGCTCACTCGCCGGCCCTAAAGTATTGGAGCATATGATTGACTGCTCGACGCTACTGGAAGGCGACAACGACTCGCGTTTTCGCACCCTGCGCTGCAGTAAGAATCGCTTTGGCGCAGTCAATGAGCTGGGTGTGTTCGCCATGACTGGGCAGGGGCTGAAAGAAGTTTCTAACCCCTCGGCCATTTTTCTACAGCGCGGCGACGCCGTGTCATCGGGTTCGGTAGTCATGGTGGTGTGGGAGGGTACCCGGCCACTGCTGGTAGAAATTCAGGCGTTGGTTGACGATAGTCATCTTGGTAATCCACGCCGTATTGCGGTTGGCTTAGAGGGCAATCGTCTGTCGATGCTGTTGGCGGTATTGCACCGTCACGGCGGCATTATGGTGGGCGATCAAGACGTGTATGTGAATGTAGTGGGCGGTGTCAAAGTTATGGAAACTAGTGCCGACCTCGCAACCTTGTTAGCGATAGTGTCCAGCTTTCGCAATCGGCCCCTGTCACATGATTTGATGGTGTTTGGCGAAGTGGGTTTGTCCGGTGAGATTCGGCCGGTGCCCAGCGGTCAAGAGCGCCTGCGCGAAGCCGCTAAGCACGGTTTTAAACGCGCTATTGTACCTGCTGCGAATGCACCATCAGGCAAGATTCCTGGGCTGGAAATTATCGCAGTGAAAAGTTTGACCGACGCTTTGGGGGCAATAGATTAATTTTTAGCCACGTATTTGATCAAAACACAGTTCACTGTGTTGTGCCTCTTTCATTTAGTGTTTGGACCTCCCTATGCGCGCGCAGTGATTCAAGCATGGGTTGATTGATATCCGCTGGCAGGCACAGCCAGTCGCCATTAAGCAGCTCGCCATTGTAGTTACGTGGGGCTACCGGACTCATTGAGAACATCAAAGATCATCATATGCGACAAGTGCAAACTATCATGCAATTTTTAACCAAAATGGCTGATCTTTGAATAAATAATGCGACGTTAAGCTTTTATGCGAAATGAATACTGATATTAAAAAAGTTTAACAACCTAGGCTGGGTATCCACAGGATGCCAGCATCGTCAGAGCAACCTTGTTATTGCAGCCAAGGTGTCGAGCAATTCACTCAGTAGTGAAAGTATTCTTGACGAGGCTATTTGTGCGGCGAGGTTGATGCTTACACTGGCCTCGAAAATAAGCGCCGTGGATGACAGCGTTGCGACAAATGATTAGTAACAATTACTAAAGGGGCCTGATCCTACGATCAAGCCCCCTTAGTAGTTGCAGCGTACCTACAAAAAGCTAGGCGCCATAAGCTGCACGGCTTACCACTGCGGCATTATCCAAAGACTGGCTTAACAGCTTCACGTCAGCCGGGGTTAAGTTACCGGCCACTTGTTTTAGTTTCAGCTGGCCGATGACATAGTCATACAGTGCCTCGGAGTAGTTGCGTTTGGCTTGATAGAGATTGCGCTGCACATTGAGAACGTCGACCAAATTACGAGTCCCCACTTCGTAGCCTGCTTGAGTTGCTTCCATGGCGCTGTTACTCGATACAATAGCCTGCTGACGAGCGTTGACGCGAGCTACGTTAGTGACCACACCTAGGTGCCGAGAACGCGCTTGTTGAATAGTGTTTCGCTGCGCTAGGTAAGAGAGCTCCTGCGCTTGCAGATACTGTCCCTGGGCTTGACGGCGCTCACCGCTGACGCGCATGCCAGAGAAAATCGGTACATTAAGGCTCAAACTGTAAAACTCACCTTCAGTATCAGTATCAAATGGGCTGCTTGATCTATAGAAGCCATTCAGGTCGGATTGTGTGCGTCCGTTCTCTGTGCTCTCACGGTAGCTGGCGTTGGCCGACAGTGTTGGGTAGTGGCCGGCTTTTTTGGCTTTGGCATTTTGATGACTGGCCTGCGACTGCAGTTGGGCCACTTTTAAACTGTAATTGTTGTCCAATGCAAACTCTACCCACTTGTGACGCTCGGCGGGGACCGGATCGGTAACTGGGAAGCTGCCTTTTAAAGGCGCGATCTTGTCATGGGCGGTACCGGTAATCACTTCTAGCTGCTCGTAAGAAATACCGAGCATACCTTTGGTTTCAAGTGAATTGGCAGTAGCGCTGTCGTAGGCGGCTCGAGCTTCGTGTACATCGGTGACGGCGGTAAGCCCGACTTCAAAGCGCTGCTTGGTTTGCTGCCACTGATGCGACAGAGCCTTTTCTTCGGCCAGCGCTGTCTCGAGATCATCAACTCGGCGCAGCACATTAAAGTAAGAGTCTGCAACGCGTATGATCAATGATTGTTGGTCGGCGCTAAATTGCGCGGTGGATAATTCACTTAACACAGACCCCTGCTGGTAGGCATGCCAAGCACGCATATCAAATAATGGTTGGCTTAGGCTGACCCCCCAAGAGGTTTGCTCTTGATCGACATCATTCTGGTTAAGCCAAATACCGGAGTTGAGATTATTACTCTTGTCGCTATCGCTCTTGTCCCAACCTAAGTCGACATTAACTTGTGGTAATAAGCCGGCGCGGCCAATGGTAATAGATTCCATGCCCGCCTCATAAGACGCTCTGTCGGCTTTTAGTTGATTGTCATTTTCCAGTGCTAGCTGGTAAATATCCATTAGGTTGTCGGCTTGGCTGACGGCACTAAAGGCCATTAAAGTTGCCAGCAGTAAACATAGGCGCTTGGGCTTTAGGTATGACTTCATGGCATTCCCTTGTTGGTATAAAAACAGTTTTTTGATGGCTTAATTATATTTAATCAAGTGTAGCAATTTGTGTTATTTGGGGCGAGGTTAAAAAACGTTAACTTTTGCTAATCGACTTGAATTGATAAACCTAAAAAGGCCAAGTGAGAACAATTGTATTGTTAGCTTCGCGTGTCGGGGGCTTTTGTTTTATGATTAGCGATATCAACAACAAATGAGTCGACATGGTGTCGTCGTCATATGGAATTTGAAACAAGGTTTGGATTATGCGCACCTCCTTTTTAACTGCAGCGACAGTGGTAATATCGGTATTTTTGACGGCGTGCTCTGGCTTAAAAATGAATGAGCGAGTAGCGGCGTCAAACGAATTACAGCAAACAGCGACTTATTCGTGGAAAAGCGAGCCCGTGCATGACACTAGTTCAACCGGCGGTGACGGCGCTCATTTTGATAGTAGTGTGCGCACTGCAGTAGCGTCGATCTTGTCGTTAAAAGGGTATAAGTACGTCAGCGAAAACGCAGACTTTATTATGGATTATCGTATTACCGTGGTACCGGGTGAAGCGACTGCCGAGCAGTATCGCAATACCCGTATACCTTCCCAGTCAGGGGCAGCGATGGGTCGTATTGAATTTAATAACTGGAATAATATTCAAGCGACCAATGAATTTTATGAGCGCGGTTACTTGGCATTAACCGCGTTTGCTCCTAGCAAACCGATTATTTGGTGGGAAACTATTGCCAGTAAAATGATCGATGATGGCGACAGTGCTGAGCATCGCACCAGAACCCTGCGTCAGGCTATCGGTAAAATGTTGCAACCCTTCCCCACCGCTGCTCACAAGCAATAAGAGCCTATTGCAGATTTTTTTGCTCTCTGGCGGGGTTCTCTACAATGGCCTGGTCTTGGTGAAATTCTACTTGGTCGGCCATTTGCAGCGTCAACTCAGAGCCGATGCGTGGAAGTGAACCCTCTCTTTCCCTCGGTTTTATTCTCGCTAGCGGCTAGCATTAATGCTTCTGTAATGAAATTTGTCTCTCAATAATTGATTTAAGGTGATGAGTAACATGATAAAAATTTCTCACTATATTGCTCGCAGTGCCTTGGCTATAGCGGTAGTTATTAGTTTGACCGCCTGCGTGACTGATACCTCCTCACCCGAGTCCGCCGCACTGCCCCAGAGTTCTGTGGTAGCGGTGAGCTCGCCAGATATCGCGCTCAACAGTGCGCATCAGCTGAGTTGGTTTTCGCAGGACTTTCTTGTGGTGGAAGGTCAAATACCGAGCAGTGCTAATATCGACAGCTATGCTTATATCAAGCAGCGTATTCAGTTGGGGCTGGAAGCCAAGGGCTTCAAGTTTGCCCCCGAGGGCACCCAAACCGATCGTCAGGTTGTGGTTGCAGCACTGTTAGGCGAGGGCGAGAACGCTATGAATATGGAGCGACTATTTAAACTGTACCCCAACCTTAGCGTCGAGGCGGGCGATTTTAAAGTGGGTACACTATTGGTAGCGGTCATTGACCCAGAGCAGCACAAAGCCGCTTGGCGCGGCGCTATTCAGGCGCTGATAGATGAGGATGTGACCCAGACTCAGCGTCAAACTCGTATCGAAGTCGCGGTGCAGCTCTTGTTACGTAGCCTAGACGTTTAATCCTTACTTATTTACGCAATACAAAAGCCTTGATCGCGCGATTAAGACTTTTGTATTGCTCAGTGCTGCGTTTATCGCACTCAGTTGAACCACTTTACCGTTGCGCAATACTTATACTGTTTCGGTCTCGCCTTCTTTGACCGAGCTGAAGTCGTTGCTGCTCAACAGCACTGCACTGCTATACAAATACCAACAGCTTTCATCCTTACTCTCTGGGTATTTACAGTTTATCGCTGTAGTTACCCACTGAGGCATAAGTG
The DNA here is from genome assembly GCA_913050115.1 of uncultured Cellvibrionales bacterium. Classification (GTDB taxonomy): domain Bacteria; phylum Pseudomonadota; class Gammaproteobacteria; order Pseudomonadales; family Cellvibrionaceae; genus UBA1124. Next base: position 48,570 of record CAJWZU010000001.1, on the reverse strand, counting down.
GTCCACTCGGTGCTAAATATGCCGGGTGTCTCAACCAGGTGCAACGACACCGTGGTGGGGTTGTTCGCTTGGATGAATCGCGTGTGGACGCCATTGCCCACTTTACGTGGGTTTTCAGTAGCGACCCAGTCACTGTTTAGGCAGCCTTGTACTCGCTTTATACTGTCGCTGTAGCGAGCGGTGGCCACATCTTTGGTGGGCGATACAATCGAGCAGACATAGTTGAATTTGCCCGAGCCCCAGCCCCAGATTTCGCAGCGGTCTTGAATTACCTCATAATCAGTCTGCCAGACAGTAATGCTATTAAACGGGCGCGGTCGGGTGCGAATGTCGGCAAAGTTGTTGCTGTGGTCGGCGACCAGCATGTCGATGGCGACGCAGGGCTCTATCTTGGCTTGTGCTAATGCTGGGTATTGGTTGCAGCCGTACAAGGTGGCAGCGGCGGCCGAGATTAATGCCATAAGGGGCAGTAAAGGTGATTTTGTTGGGCGTGGAGTCAAGAGCGCAGGCATGTCTGAATTCCTTTGGCAGACGGGTAATAAAAAAGCATTGCGGCAATTATAGAGTAGCCTAGTGCGCATTACAGCCTGGGCGGCGGCACCCTTTAAATAATGCCGCTTATTAGGCCGTATCTATACCGTCGCTCTGGTGACTTTTTGTGCGATTGCGGCTAAACTGCAGATAATCTTGTCGGGGTGCTTTGTCGAGTTAATGCTAACTTATTAGCATCGGCATAGGGAGACGAGGATTTTTTGCCAAGGTTAGACGGAGCTGCGCGCAAGGACGGAGTGTACATTAAGTACATAATTGTCTGAGCACAGCAGCCACGAACTTTGCGTTGAAAACTGCCTCCTAAGCTGAGAATTACCCGCTAACCTGATCCAGATAATGCTGGCGTAGGGAACGAGATAAGTTATTGTGGCCTCTGTTGCCTCCTTTCTTATTGTTCTCTATACGCACAGCTGTTAACCGAGATAGCTGTGGCTTCAAACTCTACCGCATCAACGCCCATCGCCCTGTCTATTGCTGGTAGCGACCCATCGGGCGGCGCCGGCATACAGGCCGATCTAAAAACATTTGCCGCCTGCAAGGTTTTCGGCACCTCGGTAGTGAGCGCTCTGACGGCCCAAAATACTTTAGGTGTGCAGGCTCTGGCGCCAGTAGCGCCGGAATTTGTCGCGCTGCAGTTGCGCACATTGTTGGCGGATATGCCTATCGCAGCGGTCAAAACCGGTATGCTCTATTCGGCTAAAGTTATTTGCGCTGTGCTGGCGGAGTTACCGGCGCACTTGCCGTTGGTGGTCGACCCAGTGTTGGTTTCTAGTAGTGGTCGCCGTTTGCTTGACCATGAAGGTGAGCAGGTATTGCGAGAGCAATTGCTGCCGCGTGCGACCTTACTTACGCCCAACCTTGATGAGGCGGCCGCGCTGCTGCAGTGTCAGACGGCCACCAGCGAGCTGGATATTATAGACCAAGCGCGCGCCCTACTCGATTTGGGACCGCAGGCGGTGTTGATTAAGGGCGGGCATGGCGAGGGCCCAATGGCGACTGACTTGTTGTTGCTGTCCGACCATTTGGTGGTGCCAGGGGATGATCGGCAGTTTGTTTTTAACAGCTCGCGACTCAGAGTAAGCAATAGTCATGGTACCGGCTGTACCTTGTCGGCGGCTATCTGTGCCAATTTGGCTAAGGGTGAACCACTGCTGGGTGCGGTGGCTACCGCGAAAGAATTTATTATCGGTGCACTTAAGCGCGCCGACGAATTTGAACTTGGGAGCGGTGCCGGTTCAGTGCATCACTTCCATCCATACTATTAATTGATAATGATTTTTTCCGTGAGGACACTATGAATCAAGAAGTGAACATTCAAGCTCTAAGCGAAACGGCCGTAGTCGATGAAGCTTCCGTACAGCCGTTCCCCGGCTCTGAAAAAATCCATGTTGAGGGCTCAACCCCAGACATTCGAGTGCCCATGCGTGAAATCAGTCTAGCCGATACCGGCGGTGATTTTGGTGTGGAAAAGAATCCACCGGTTCGTGTTTACGACACCTCAGGCCCTTATACAGACCCTAGTGTTGAAGTTGATGTTCGCAAGGGTGTGCCCGATATCCGCAGCGGCTGGATTGTAAACCGTGATGACTCCGAAGAGCTTATTGAGTACAGCTCTGAGTTCACTAACGAGCGCATGGAAGACGTCGAACTGGCTAAATTACGCTTCGATTTAAAGCATCGTCCGCGCAAAGCGAAAGCCGGTAAAAATGTCACCCAGATGCACTACGCACGCCAGGGTATTATTACCCCTGAAATGGAATATATCGCCATTCGTGAAAACATGTCTCGCGCTCAAGCCGTTGAGCTGGGTGTCGCAGGCGATCAGCATCCAGGCGAAAGCTTTGGTGCGAGTATTCCTTCCGATATCACCCCGGAATTTGTCCGCTCAGAAGTGGCTCGCGGTCGTGCTGTAATTCCAATGAACATTAACCACCCAGAAGTAGAGCCGATGATTATCGGTCGCAACTTTCTGGTTAAGATCAATGGCAATATCGGTAATTCTGCGCTGGGTTCTTCCATTGAAGAAGAAGTTGAAAAGCTGACTTGGGGGACTCGCTGGGGTGCAGATACTATTATGGATCTGTCCACCGGTAAGAACATTCACGAGACCCGTGAGTGGATTGTGCGCAATTCTCATGTACCCATCGGTACCGTGCCTATCTATCAAGCGCTGGAAAAAGTGAAAGGTGTAGCCGAAGACCTAACCTGGGAAATCTTCCGCGACACGTTAATTGAGCAAGCCGAGCAGGGAGTGGATTACTTCACCATTCACGCCGGTGTATTACTGCGTTATGTGCCGCTGACCGCTAAACGTGTTACCGGTATTGTCTCGCGCGGTGGCTCCATCATGGCTAAATGGTGCCTGGCGCATCACAAGGAGAGCTTCCTTTACACCCACTTCGAAGAAATCTGCGAGATCATGAAGGCTTACGATGTGACCTTCTCTCTCGGAGATGGCCTGCGTCCAGGCTCGGTTGCCGATGCTAATGATGAGGCTCAATTTGGTGAGCTAGAAACGCTGGGCGAGTTGACACAAATCGCTTGGAAACATGACGTACAGTGCTTTATTGAAGGCCCTGGTCACGTGCCAATGCACATGATCAAAGAGAACATGGAAAAGCAAATCGAAGTGTGTGATGAGGCGCCTTTTTATACCCTCGGCCCACTGACCACCGATATTGCACCAGGCTATGATCATATTACCTCTGGTATTGGCGCCGCTATCATCGGTTGGTACGGCTGTGCCATGCTTTGCTACGTAACGCCAAAAGAGCATCTGGGCCTGCCTAATAAAGACGATGTGAAATATGGCATCATCACCTACAAGATCGCTGCACACGCAGCTGACTTGGCTAAAGGACATCCGGGAGCACAGCTGCGCGATAATGCTCTGTCTAAGGCGCGCTTCGAGTTCCGTTGGGACGATCAGTTCAATTTGGGTTTAGACCCAGACACTGCGCGCTCTTACCACGATGAAACCTTGCCTAAGGATTCTGCCAAAGTCGCGCACTTCTGCTCTATGTGTGGGCCTAAGTTCTGCTCGATGAAAATTTCGCAGGAAGTTCGTGTCTTTGCCGCCAAGCATGGTACCGATATTTCAGCCATTGGAGATGAGCAGGTAGTGCGTATGATCGACGTAGAAGCCGAGATGAAAGCTAAGTCGGAAGAGTTTAAAGCTTCTGGTTCGGAGATTTATCAGAAGGTTTAACCGCTAAACTGAACTAAATTAAAAAGGCCGCTGATTTAATTGTCAGCGGCCTTTTTTGTGGCATAAACTATATTGACCACAAGCGCTGCCATAATGGCTTGGGTCGAACAACTATAGGCACCTCATTCTCGGGCAGGGCTTAAATAGTCATGGTATTGAGTAATGGGGGTGGCAATTAATGCGGCCCCTAAGATGAATTGGCTGCAGCTCGAATATCTGCTTTAACGGTTAACCATTAAATACCACCGATAAAAGTATTCAATCCGTGCAGATACGCCGATAAAATAACGAACCGTGACAATTATTTCCCGTCGTTGCCGGCAGATCTTGCGTAGATCGAAATGCTAGCGGCTATTCTGTAGCCAAGCTACCGCCTTCTGGTAATCCTCGAAATACTGAATCTCGCCGGAGATAAACCAGCTGCCTATTTTGGCAGAGCTCTCCTGCCAGTTTTTATTGCCCTAGACAGCAACTCTGCTGAATTGGCGGCCATGTTTGAGGCCCAGTTTGAAATCATCCCACGCGGCATCTAATTCCCAACCTTCAAGCTCGGTGCTGTCAATCAAAATTATAACGCAGAGCCTCTCTATTTCAGCTAGCGCCTAACTTAGCGTAGATATAATTATTAGGCAGTCATCATGATTGAGTGTGCCTGTGGCTTTTAATGTTAAAAATACCTCGCTGAGCTCATTGTTGTGCGCTGTGCGCTGGATACCAATCGATATTCCGTGGTGTTTTAGGCTCATGCTTTCACCTTAAGTGTGAGGTATTAATTGTTTTGTAATTTAATTGTAGACACTTTGTTGGAAAGTTAATAAATTGCATGACATTTTTATAGGCATTGGCTAAGTTGGCTCCTGTCTAATGGATAAGCGCCGGATGTCCAATGAAGTTATTGCCAAATTCAATATATAAAAAGCTTATATGCGGCTTCTTATTGGTCGCGCTATTGCCCGTTGCTGCGCTCGCTTGGGTTAGTCAGGATACCCGTTTGGTACTCGGTGTGGCCGCTGTGGCCATACTGGGAGCGGCTGTTGTTTCGCTGTACATGGCCCGTGCTCTGGCGACACCGGTAGTGGCTTTAACGGGGCATGCCCAGCGCTTGGCTCGCGGTGATTTTTCTGAGCGGATTGCGGTCAACCGTCAGGATGAGATTGGTGCTTTGGCTCAGTCTCTGCAAAGTATGACCGATTCACTGGAGCGCGCCATTGATGAGGTGAACTATAAAAACCGACAGCTGGCTCAGAGCAGCCGTTTAAAGTCTGAATTTTTAGCCAATATGTCGCATGAAATTCGCACTCCGATGAATGCGATTATGGGCATGTCTGAATTTCTGCAAGACACGCCCTTAAACGGCGAGCAAAAAGAACTAGTGACGGTTATCGGTCACAGCGGTCGTTCACTATTAGCGCTGATCAATGATATTTTGGATGTCTCCAAGGTGGAGGCCGGTAAGCTGCAATTGCAATGTCAGGCCTTTAATTTTGCTGAGTGGCTGAAAGCCCTAGCCGATGCCGCACGACTTAATGCCGGTGCAAAAGGGCTGGATTTTGCAGTGACTGTTAGCGGTAATATGCCTGCTTATATCTCGGCCGATTCGGTGCGACTGGGACAGTGTCTAAATAACTTGATCGGCAATGCCGTCAAATTTACCGCTATCGGCTTCGTCAAAGTCGATGTGGCGGTACTGGCTTTTTTAAACGTTGCTGGTCATCAGCAAGTCAGCTTGAAAGTTAGTGTCAGTGATTCTGGTATAGGTATCGATCAATCTCAGCAAGACAAAATATTTAACAAGTTTTTCCAAGCCGATGGTTCGGCCTCTCGACTTTATGGTGGTACCGGACTTGGCACTACTATTACCAAGCAGTTGGTTGAGCTAATGGGCGGTGAAGTTGGGCTAGAAAGCTGTGCGGGTCAGGGATCTAACTTTTGGTTTGTGGTGAATTTAAATGTTGCGGAAACATGCGACGAGGAAAAATCGACCCTACAATTGGCACTGTTTGCTGAAAATGCATTGGCGAGTTCAGTTCGCTTAGCAGCAGAGCGTAATATCGCAGTGCAGGACAGTCCAGTTAAAATTCTTCTGGTGGAAGACAACCCTGTGAACCAGTTGGTAGCGCAAGGATTTCTAAAAAAATTAGGTTATGCCCATGTCGATAGCGTGGACGATGGCGAACAGGCACTAGTAGCCATGTTGGACCATAACTATGACTTAGTGTTTATGGACTGTCAGATGCCGATAATGGATGGCTATGCTTCCGCGCGTGCTATTCGTTTACTTGAAGGTGATAAAGCGAAGACGCCGATTATTGCCATGACAGCCTGCACTATGAAGGGCGACCGCGAAAAATGTCTGGCGGCAGGTATGAATGACTATGTAGCCAAACCTTTGAATGGTCAGAATATTAATGCCGCTATAGTGCGCTGTATAAAATTAGAGCTAACAACATAATTGGAGTAAGTAAAATGAGTGTGGAAATTTTAGATTTAGAGATTAGCAATAAAGATAAAGTCGTTGCCTTACGTATTGATGGTGCTGTCGATCAGATGGCGATGATGCAAGTGCTGGGCTTAATTGGTCAAGTTCACCAAGTTCATGGCAAGGTGCGTATTTATCAAGAGATTGAGAATATCGGTACCATAGAGTTAGACGCTATTATCGAGAAAATTAAGTTTCTGTTCAGCTCCGGCCTCAGCGTGTTTGAGCGAGTTGTTATTGTCACAGATAAAAGCTGGCTACAGAAAATCACTGCATTAGAAAATAAGTTGCTGTCCACGCTTGGAGTAGCTATCGATATTAAAGCCTTTGCCAAGACTGATGAAGCTGCAGCGCTGGCCTATTTACAAGCCGAGTAAAAGAGTAGGTATTGATATGCATTTAGGGTTAAAGAATGAAGTGCATGAATTTCGATTTATGCTGTTATTAGTGTGCCTATTTGGCGCGCTAATTATTCCTCCCTATTTTGCGAGGCATGAATTTTTTTCGTTAATATCTAAGGCGATACTTTCGGTGGTGCTGTTTGCCGCCATCTATTCTGTTATGGAGTTGCGACGCCTATGGATTCCGGCCGTGGTCTTGCTTGTGCCGGCCATTGCATCGATATGGATAGAGCAATTTAGTAATCAAAATCGTCTGGCTTTTTATATTCATAATCTCACCACTATCGCCTTCTTGAGTTTTATTGGCTATCATTTTTTAAAACATCTTCTTGGTTGTAAAACCGTCACCATCAATGTGATTTACGCCTCTATGTGTCTCTATTTGATGCTGGCATTTATCTGGGCGGCGATTTATGCCAACATTCATTTATTTTATGGCGGTGCTTTTAATTTTAGTAATGACTACTTGATTGCGGCCACATCGAGTGAAGATCATTACATGGGCACTTTTACTTATTTCAGTTTTATCACCCTATCGACATTGGGTTATGGCGATATAACCCCAGCCAATAATGTCGCAGGTGCTTGGGTCGCGGTAGAGGCGATGATTGGTCAATTCTATATAGCAATTATTATGGCCAGATTAGTTAGCTTGCATGCTGCAAATAAAGCCACTGAAAAAAACTAATCTTGAATACTTGAGCATCTAAAATTGATAGCCTAGCTTCAATTGATAAAACATGGCTTGTACATTAATAGCTTCGTGGTAGCTGAAGTTCAGTTAGTTGCTCGTTTTGCCGATGCTGGCATCGGCAAAAATGCTGTTATAAAATAATATCAACACCGGTATGGCCATAAAACCCGGTGTTAAAATTGCTGTCATTTTAAAATCTATTGATTACAAACGCGGCATTCCCTTTTGGGGCCCTTCTGTATGTTGAGTCCTACCTCCGGCTCACTATTCTTGGGCTTCAGCAAGCCTCAGTAGAGCTGAGAGCTAGCGGACAGATAAAACTGTCGGCAGAAAAGTTACCGGACCAGAGGTCTGAATTTATACTGATATGCGTTTAGCATGATTGGCCTTAATATTTGAGTTTTTTATGAAGCTTCCTGTTGCATCAATACTTTTTTCTATCGGTTTTATGGCCAGTGTTTCTGAATCGCTAGCCTCCGATTTTTTTGACCCTCTCGACGGACAGTTGGATTTGTCTAACTATCTATCAGAAAACGCCTATGGTTTATTGCCGGTGCCCATCATTATTACCGATCCAGCTGTTGCTGGTGGCTTAGGGGTAGTGGGGCTATTTTTTCACGAGAGTGAATCTGAAAAAGAGGCGCGCATTAAAGCCATGCGCTCATCCGATGGCGGGGCCCAACAGCACATAATACCGCCGAGTGTGTCGGCCATTGCAGTGGCGGCAACGGGCAATGATTCGTTGTTTGCGGGCGGTGGCCATATGGGCTTTTTTAAGCAAGGAAAAGTTCGCTATGTCGGAGGTGGTGGCTATGGTGATGTGAATTTAGACTTTTATGGTTCGGGTGATATTGGCGCAGGCCGAGCGATTTCCTTGAACACTGAGGCGGTCATGGTGATGCAAAAGCTAAAATTTAAGACCGGTGATTTGCCTTTGTTTGTTGGTGTGACTCAGCGCTATGTCAGCGCTGAGATTACCCCCAACAGTCTAGGCAATTTGGAAGCACTTTTGCCGCCAGAATATTCTGAGCAGTTAACAGCGCTACTGACTCAAGACGTAGCAACCTCGGGCTTAGGATTGTTAGCGGAGTGGGATAGTCGTGATAATGTTTTTTCGCCTAAAACGGGTTATCACTACGAACTAGAGCAGGTCTGGTATCGCAACGACTTTGGCAGTGATGTCGATTATGACCTAACCCATATCGAAGGCCGTAATTATTGGCAACTGGCCGATAGCTGGCTGCTGGGGTTTAGGTTTGACAGCTCCTATGCTGACAGTGATGGCTTGCTACCGCCATTTGCGACACCTGCTGTGGATTTGCGCGGTATTCCCGCTATGCGCTATCAGGGCAAGTTTGTCGGCGCACTGGAAACTGAATTGACTTGGCAGATTGATCGCCGCTGGAGTGTAAAAGCCTTTACTGGTGCGGCTCGCGCTAGTAATGCCATTTCGAGTTTTTCAGATGCCGATACGCTAGCTACTTTTGGCGGCGGTTTTCGCTACCAGATTGCCAGGCGCTATGGTTTTGATATGGGGGTTGATCTCGCTCGCGGCCCCGACGACACTGTGTTTTACATTACAGCGGGCTCGGCATGGTGACACCTTATGAATAAAGAAGCGGTTTTTAGCTTAAATGACGTGGAGATATTACGTCGTGAAAGGGTGTTCGACGGCTTTCTTAAGATGGATCGCTTGCGTCTGCGCCACAAGCTGTTCGATGGCGGCTGGAGCCCAGAGTTAACTCGCGAGCTGCTCAGCCGCGGCCCGGCCGTGGCGGCGGTACTCTACGATCCAGTTAATGACTTAATCGGACTGGTCGAGCAGTTTCGCGTCGGATGTCTGGATGAACCGTCTGGCCCGTGGGCGCTGGAAGTAGTAGCGGGTATTCTCGATTGCGGCGGTACTCCCGAGCAGGCAATGCGGCGTGAGTTGCTTGAGGAAGCGGATATCTCACCGCGCGAGCTGCGCTATATCTGTGATTATTTGTCAAGTCCTGGCGGTTGTGATGAAAAACTCTATCTCTACTGCGCTATAGCCGATTTGTCGCAAGCGGGTGGTATTCATGGCCTAGAAACCGAGGGCGAGGACATTCGCTTGTGTATTCATCCCGCCGCCGAGATATTTGCCAATTTATATGGCGGTAGTATGAATAATGCGGCTACCTTGATTTGTCTGCAGTGGCTGCAGTTGCATCAAGATAGTCTAAAGTAGCTGAGCGCCGGCTTGAAGTGATTTAATGCTGGCAGGTGAAGGGCTTTACATAGCTAACTCTGTTTTATAGAGATACCCTCGCTATGGTATTTTATTGCTTTAAAGGTCAATATTGACCTTTAAACATCTCTAATCGAGATGTTATTAACAGAATTTCAATTGCCGAAGCTGGATAATAGTCGGAGGGTTAATGAAAGCGCCTTATAAAATCGATTTGCCCCGTCAGCAGGCGCAATGTTCGCACAATTACGCGCGGCTGCTGAAGTTGTTACCCGATCTAGACAACCGTGAGCGTTGGGCTATAGCGCTCGATAGCGGTGAGATGGAAATACAAGTGCATGAACGAGCGCGCTACACTACGACTTTAAGTGTGAGCCAGAGAGACTCTGCATTAACACTATGGTCTCAGGCACTCACTTTAACCGTAAGGCTCTACCACGATGCCGATATGGCCGAAGTGGTCGCTTGGGATCATCACCGCCAGCTGCAGCCGCGGTACAGTTATCCCAACAGGGATATGTATCACGAAGATGAAAAATCGCAGTTTAACCATTTTCTTGGCGATTGGTTAAGCCATAGCTTGGGTTGTGGTCGAGCGGTAGAAACCGTTAATATTACTCAATAAACGTTATTTATAAAAAAAGGAATCAGTGGGTCGGTGTCGAAAACAAGCTCTCAACAACGTGGCCAGGAGGGTCAGCCCTATCGACTGGTGCAGTTTACTGACTGCCACTTAGGCGCTGTGGCCGGTGAAACTCTGCTCAATCTGGACACCGATGAAAGTTTTGTCGATGTACTGCAGCTAATAGAGGTGCGCGAGAGCGCTATTGATCTGCTGGTATGTACCGGCGATATTGCCAGTGCTGGCAACCCCGACTGTTACGACCGCTTTTATAATACCCTCAAAGCGCAATTTAGCAGTCCGCTGGCTTGGTTGCCCGGAAATCACGACTCTGCCGCCAATATGGACGCTTTTGCCGCCGATAAAGCTATTTTGTCGCGCTTGGTGGAAACCAAGCAGTGGCAGATCATTCTGCTCGATTCCGCAGTGCCAGGCCAGGTCTACGGCTATCTGGCAGACTATGAGCTGGCACGGATGCAGGCTTTACTGGAGGCGAATGCGCAGGCGCCAGAGCCCAAACATGTGCTGGTAATGCTGCACCATCAGCCACAGCCGGTCGGCAGTGCCTGGATCGATCAGTACACTCTGCGCAATGCTGACGCTTTTTATGCATTACTGGATCTCTATCCACAGGTTCAGTCCGTTGCTTGGGGCCATGTTCATCAGGCCTATGAAACACAACGTAAAGGCGTGCAGCTGTGTTCGGCACCGTCGACCTGCATTCAATTCAAGCCCGATTTGGACGATTTCGCCGTCGATAAAGCGATGCCCGGTTACCGGTGGTTTGATCTGTGTGATGACGGCTCTATTGTCACCGGTGTGGAACGTATCGATCAAAAAGACTACCCAATTGATTATTCGTCGAACGGCTATTGATTAGCATTTAATGCAGCCTATAATCCAGTGAACAATCATTTCTGGATCGGCCCCTCTTGATCGCACTTATCTATATCCATGGTTTTCTGTCATCGCCCCAGTCCTACAAAGCACAACAGGTCGGCGCTTTGCTGGGTGCCCAGCGCCCAGATATTAGTTACCACTGTCCACATTTGACGCCCTATCCCGCCGAGGTACAGCGGCAGCTGGAAACACTGGTCGAGAGTCTTTTGCCCCAGCCTGTCTATTTGCTGGGCAGTTCGCTTGGCGGTTACTGGTGTACCTACTTGGCGGAAAAGTACGACTTGCCTGCGGTATTAATCAACCCCTCTGTGCGCCCCTATGAGATGATGTTGGACTATTTAGAACAGCCGCTAAAGAGTTATTACAGCGATCAGGTCTACACGTTGAGTGCGGTTCACGTCGATGAGATTAAAGCGGTTGATACGCCGCTGATTAGCCGGCCAGAAAATTATTGGTTAATGGCCCAGACTGCCGACGAAACCCTCGATTACCGTCAGGCGGTAGAGAAATACTCGGCCTGTAAACAGTGGGTAGAAGAGGGCGGCGATCACAGTTTTCAGAATTTTGAGCGGCATATTCCCTCAATCCTAGAATTTTTAGAGCACAATAAAAATAGAGATGTTTGATCTATGCCCACTAGCTACAACGCCCAAGATATTGAAGTTCTCACCGGTCTAGACCCGGTTCGAAAGCGTCCAGGTATGTACACCGATACTACTCGCCCGAATCATTTGGCGCAGGAAATTATCGATAACTCGGTCGACGAGGCACTGGCCGGTCACGCGAAAACTATCGAAGTAATTCTGCACAAAGACCATTCTATGACCGTCAGCGATGACGGCCGCGGTATGCCTGTCGATATTCATCCAGAGCAGGGAGTTCCTGGGGTCGAGGTCATTTTGTCGACTCTACACGCCGGCGGTAAGTTTACTAACGACAACTACCAGTTTTCTGGCGGGTTACATGGGGTGGGGGTGTCGGTGGTGAACGCCCTGTCTAAAGTGTTGGAAGTGACGATTCGTCGCGATGGCCAAGTGCATCGCATGGGCTTTCAAAATGGCGATAAATCCACCGATCTCGAGGTTGTGGATACCTGCGGCAAGCGCAATACCGGCACTAGTGTGCGCTTCTTGCCCGACCCTAAGTATTTCGATTCGTACAAAGTCTCCGTTACTCGTATGCGCCATGTGCTGCGCGCCAAGGCGGTGCTCTGCCCGGGCCTCACCGTCATCTTTAAGGACGAACAGTCCGCAGAAAAAGACAAGTGGTTCTATGAAGATGGTCTGCGAGACTACCTAAGTGCTGCTACCCAGGGCTGGGAAACATTGCCGGCGCAACCTTTTGTCGGCACCTTCTCGGCAGAATCTGAGGCTGCTGACTGGGCTGTACAGTGGCTTCCAGAGGGCGGTGAAGTCATTCAGGAGAGTTACGTTAACCTGATCCCCACCGCTCAAGGTGGCACCCATGTCAACGGTCTTCGCACTGGACTTCTCGACGCTATGCGAGAGTACTGCGAATTTCGCAGTCTGTTGCCGCGCGGCGTCAAGTTAGCGCCGGATGATATTTGGGCCAACTGCAGCTTTGTGCTCTCTTCTAAGCTGGCCGATCCACAGTTCTCCGGACAAACCAAAGAGCGTTTAAGCTCGCGCGAAGCCGCGGGTTTTGTCTCTGGCATCGCTAAAGACGCCTTCGCCTTGTGGCTTAACCAGCATACAGAAGACGGCGACAAGCTGGCCGAGTTCTGTATCGCCAACGCTCAGAAACGGGTGCGTTCCAGTAAAAAAGTCGCCCGTAAAAAAATTACTCAAGGGCCTGCATTACCGGGCAAGCTGGCGGACTGCTCTTGCGGTGAGCCGGAGCGCTCAGAGATATTTTTAGTAGAGGGTGACTCAGCCGGTGGTTCGGCGAAACAGGCGCGTAGTCGCGATTGCCAAGCTATTATGCCGCTGCGCGGTAAAATTCTAAATACTTGGGAAGTCGACTCCAGTGAAATTCTCGCTTCGCAGGAAGTACATGATATTTCCGTAGCGCTGGGTATTGATCCGGGGGTTGAAAACGATCTCGATAAATTGCGTTACCACAAAGTGTGTATCCTCGCCGACGCCGACTCAGACGGTCTACACATTGCCACACTGTTATGCGCGCTATTTTTGCGTCACTTTCGTCCGATGGTGCAAGCCGGTCATGTGTTTGTCGCCATGCCGCCGCTGTACCGCATAGATCTCGGTAAAGAGGTTTTCTATGCCCTGGATGAAAGTGAAAAGCAGGGTATTCTCGACCGTTTAAAAGCCGAAAAGAAAAAGGGCAAGGTGAATGTTCAGCGCTTTAAGGGACTGGGTGAAATGAACCCACTGCAGCTGCGCGAAACCACTATGGACCCCGATACCCGCCGTTTGGTGCAGCTGACCATTGAACATGGGGATGATACCGACGAGTTAATGGATATGCTGTTGGCCAAAAAACGCGCCCCGGACAGAAAATCTTGGTTAGAAGAGAAAGGTAATCTGGCCGATGTATAAAGGCTATGCGAATTCAGCATGGACCGTTTCTGGTTTTAGGGATAACTCGGCTTAGAGCAGTTCAGCTCAAGTGAGAAAATACTGCAACTACTTCAGTAATTTAGTGCCGTAATGGCATCGATGTCGCTGAGTCCTCGGTCAGTCACTTAACTGTATATGCTCAAACTTCAGCGTCATTGACAGAATTTTCTGCAAAATTATGGTGACTGCTGGAGAGAGGTCGGCTTGATACCTCTCTCCAGCATCAACAGCAGTCAACACTAGAGAAGCTTTAACCTTTGGCTCGAACTGTCTTCACGCCATCCTCGAAGCCTATTAACAGTACATCGGCCGGCGACAGCGCAAACAGGCCGTTGGTGACTACGCCGACTATCTGGTTGACCTGAGTTTCAAGTTCGGTGGCGTTATCGATATGTAAATTGTAAACATCGATAATAATATTGCCGTTGTCGGTTACTACCCCCTCACGGTAAACAGGGTCGCCGCCAAGTTTGACCAGCTCGCGTGCAACATGACTGCGGGCCATAGGGATCACTTCTACTGGCAGCGGGAATTTGCCCAGGGTATCGACCCATTTGCTGCCGTCGGCTATGCAGACAAATTCGTCACTGCAGGCCGCCACAATTTTCTCGCGAGTGAGGGCGGCGCCGCCCCCTTTGATTAGCTCTAATTTATCGTTGGTTTCATCGGCACCGTCGACATAAACGGTAATGGCATCGACACTGTTGAGTTCGTACACGGGTATGCCCAGAGCTTTTAAGCGCTCTGCCGATTTTTCCGAGCTGGCTACAGTGCCATCGAACTTACCCTTAATCTCGGCCAAATACTGAATGAAATAGTTGGCAGTGGAACCGGTGCCAACGCCGACAATAGAGTCAGCCTCAAGTTTGGGTGCAATATAGTCGATGGCGGCGCGGGCTACCGCTTGTTTTAATTCGTCTTGGGTCATAGTAAATATGTACTTGTGGCTGTTTGAATAGTTGTTGTTCTTTATAAGGGCGAAATTGTTTACCATTACAGACTATTAATAAAGGCCTATTTTAGGTCTCTAGCCAGCTAATAAGCAGAATCTCATGCCGCAGTCTTATATTAAACGCATTCTCAACGCCCGAATTTACGATTTGGCCGTGGAAACTCCGCTGGAACAGGCACCGTTAATATCCGCTCGTATTGGTAATAACGTGCTTTTGAAGCGCGAGGACCTGCAGCCGGTATTTTCATTTAAGATTCGCGGCGCCTACAACAAATTACTCCAGTTAAGCCAAGCTCAGCGCGATGGCGGTGTGATAGCGGCCTCTGCCGGCAATCACGCCCAAGGCTTGGCGCTGGCCTCCAAGCATTTGGGGGTGAAGGCCATTATTGTTATGCCTAGAACTACCCCAGCGATTAAAGTCGATGCCGTTAAGCGTCGCGGTGCCCGTGTAGTGCTGCACGGCGATACTTATGACGAGGCCTCAATACATGCGCAAAAACTGGTAGAAGAAAAGTGCCTGACATACATTCATCCCTATGACGATCCCGATGTGATAGCAGGCCAAGGTACTGTTGGTCTGGAGTTATTGCGCCAATATAATGGCGATATAGATGCGGTATTTTTACCGGTCGGTGGGGGGGGGCTCTGTGCCGGTGTGGTCGCCTATATCAAATACATGCGCCCAGAAATCAAGGTCTATGCGGTGGAACCCGAGGAGGCCGCCTGCTTAAAAGCCGCTATGGAAAAAAATCGCCGCGTAACTTTGTCGCAGGTGGGTCTTTTTGCTGATGGTGTGGCTGTAGCTCAGATCGGCAAGGAGACCTTTCGGGTAATGAAAGACCTAATCGACGGTGTTATCACGGTCTCTACCGATGAAATCTGCGCTGCCATAAAGGATATCTTCGAGGATACTCGCTCTATCGCCGAACCCGCCGGAGCGGTTGGTTTGGCGGGTCTGAAGAAGTTTTCTGCTGATAGCCAGATCAATGGCCAGAACTTGGTAACAATCGTTAGCGGTGCCAATACTAATTTCGACCGTTTGCGCTACATCTCTGAGCGCACCGAAATTGGCGAGAAGCGCGAGGCGGTTCTGGCGGTGACCATTCCCGAGAAGGCTGGCTCCTACAAAGATTTCTTAAAATCGCTGGGCAAGCGTAATGTCACCGAATTTAATTATCGCTACGCCGATGAAACTGACGCCCGCATTTTTGTCGGTGTGCAAGTGACGCCAGACACAGTGGATACCAGTGATAGAACGGAAATGGTTAGCGACCTAAAGGCGAAAGGCTATGCCGTTGTCGACCTGACCGACAACGAGATGGCCAAGTTGCATATTCGTCACCTAGTTGGTGGTCACGCTCCCAATATCGACAATGAAGCGGTCTATCGCTTTGAGTTCCCCGAACGCCCAGGTGCGCTGCTAAACTTTCTCACTAAGCTTGCCGGTCGCTGGAATATTTCCATGTTTCACTACCGCAATCATGGCTCGGCCTATGGGCGGGTACTGGTGGGAATGCAGGTGCCTAAGGACGAGAGAAAAGCGGTGAAACAGCTATTGGATGAGTTGAGCTCCGACGGGGCTTGGCGCTATTGGGACGAGACCGATAACGAGGCGTATAAGTTGTTTTTGGGATAGGCAAATAACCTATTGTTGTGCCTGCTGCTATTGGCAGGTTTTTTATAAACCTCAATAAGTGCTTCTGCATTACTGTTATAAGTTGCCCGCTACTGCGGCTTGTCGCCCAAATCCACTATTATTGGTGTTTTAATAAGCCATATTCTTGACCGATGTAGGGCTGATATTTATACCTGTGAGTATTTCGATCATCGACTTACTGGTAGTTTAACTTCTTGAAAATCAGACTAATAATTTCGGCTTAGCGCCAAAGTGAAGGTAATTCATGTCATCTATGCATAAATAGTCTAGGTGCATATGCGCCCGCCTATATTTCAGAAGTTAGTGATCGCCACTGCTAAGGCCTATACCAGATAGTCCCCTAGTGATTGTTAATAGTTGTCCCTAGTATTTAATACAATTTGTGCTACGTGAGCATTGCCTATCTTGCGCTGACACCTATTGCCTTGTTTGCTGTGGTTATTGTATAAATCTAAAAGCTGTAAAAATAATAGTGTCATGAATCTTCTCATGACCATAAGTACAGCCTAAAAGGACCATTGATCATGAAAACCGACATAGTAACTGTCGCGATTCTGGTCTTCTGTTTTGGAGTTTTGGTCAGCAGTGTTAACGCTAGTGGATTATTTCACAGCGAGGCACCCGCGCCATCTGCTCTTCAGCAGGGGGTTGCATATCGCTAGATAAGTAATAATGAAAAGGACGTAATGCGAATTTTAGCCGACGCTAGGCTAATTAATTAAGTCTCGCCGTGGCGCAGGAAGCGCTTTATCTTCTCTTTTTTACTGGTATTCGAAAATCTCTGTGGCAGCTTGCCTTGGAGCAAATCACCAGTTGTTTATCTGTGGCAATACACGCCATTGGTATATCCCAGCTTTCAATCGGTAACTCATAACTCTGTTGGCTATTGTGTGCCAGTCCTAGTAGATACGGATTATGCTGTTGGCTGCGCTGTTTGAAAGCAAAGCAGCGATCGTAATAGCCTCCGCCCATACCCAGCCGTCCACCCTCTTCATCAAATGCCACTAGTGGCATTAATACTAAATCCAGTTGCGGTGCTTTGAGGCGTTGGCTAAGGTTGATCTTTGGCTCTGCAATGCCGTAGCGATTACGTTGCATCGGGGTGTTATGGTCGTAACGAATAAACCATATAGCCTTATTAACACCAGGAGCAAGCACGGGTAGGTAGCATTTTTTGCCAAGGCTGAGAGCTAAATCGAGAAGTGGAGATGGGTTTATTTCACCGTCGTTGGCGAGATAAAAAGCAATGCGCTCGCTGCGGATAAAAAGCGGTTGTGTGGCCAAGTTCTTTTTTAGGTCAAGTCCGGCCTGATATTGTTGGCGAGGCGACAGTGTGCGGCGGATTTTGCGCATCTGTTGGCGAATGGTGTGGCGATTTATTGGCTGCGAAGGGGGCTTGTGGATCATTAGCTCGGTCTTGAACGGTGGCAGGTTTTAAATTAGGCCCCAAGAGTGTCGCTGTCAATGGAACTATCGGGTTCAGGTGATGGTTCCGTTAATTTTTTTTAACGACGAGGCAGCGTATTGTTCTGCTGGTTTGTGGGCGAGCCATTAAAAATCTAGCGACAATATCTGGCTCTTTAAAGGTGTCGAAAATTAGGCTCGGGAATGTCGCTGTCAATGGCGCCTTGAACTATGGGGTTCAAATGATGGCTCCGGTAATCCTTTTTGGCGACGAGAGGAGCTTCTTTTGATGCGGGCTTGTGCGCGAGGCCACTAAAAAGCTAGCGACAATATCTGGCTCGTTAATGTGTCAAAAATTAAGCTCGGGAATGTCGCTGTCAATGGCGCCTTGAACTATGGGGTTCAAATGATGGCTCCGGTAATCCTTTTTGGCGACGAGAGAAGCTTCTTTTGATGCGGGCTTGTGCGCGAGGCCATTAAAAATCTCGCGACAATATCTGGCTCTTTAAAGGTGTCGAAAATTAGGCCCGGGAATGCCGCTGTCAATGGTGCCTTGAACCATGGGGTTCAAGTGGTGGTTCCGGCAATCAAAAAGGCTTCCTGTCATGCAGGCTTGCACACCATGATTACTGAAAACCTCCGGGGGTATACTTATCGGCTCAGGGACTGAATCGACTCGCCAACATCCTAGGTTCAGTGATTATAGCTCAGTAAAATTGGAAGCAGAATATTAACTTTCAAAAAGTAGGGTAAAAAAAGTGGCATATCGGCGGTTTAGTTTAAACGCCCTAGTGCATCATCAAGCTTATCGTGCATGCGCTGCAGGTCTTCCTCGGCTACAGGGTTAATGGTGCCTTCGCTCTTCAGCAAATCGTGGCTGAGGTTAAGAGCGGCCATTACGGCGATGCGCTCGATACCGATGATGGCACCGGAGTTTTTGATGGCGCGCATGCGACTGTCTAGTTCTTCTGCGGACTGAACCAGTGCGGATTTTTCTTCTGTGGGGCAGGCAACTTGGTATTCTTTATCGAGAATTTTGACAAAGATCTTTTCAGTGCTCACTCGTTATTCTCCAATTTTTTGAGGCGACTAATCATGGCTTCGACGCGATTTCGCGCCAGCTCATTTTTTTCAGTTAGGCGAGCACGCTCTACTAGCGACTCTGACTTATGCTGTTTTAGCTCGCTGTTTTCATCGGCCAAGCGCCCGCAAAGCTGAATTAACAGGTCGACTTTAGTTTCCAGCGTTTGCAGCAAATCGTTAGACATTTGAAATTAGCCGTTATGTATATAATTGTTAACTATATGACCCGCTTGGCAGGGGGTCAATGATTGTTGAAGTAGATTCTAGATTATGGCGTCTATGTATTAAGAATTAAGGGTTTTTAACGTTTTAACTGTGATTTTCTTGGCGTTTTTGGCTGCCGAGATAACACCACTTACTTGTATATAGTCGATAAAAGGGTCAAGGGTTTCGTGATAGCATACATTTTTATCGATATATTCATTTGTATTAGAGCCCAAGAGCCTTTTTTTGTATGAGCGATCACCCTGAAATGTCGAATTCTCCCCTTCATTATGAAAACCTCAACCATCTAATTATTCCTAAAGGTGCACTTAACAGTGCCGCCGAGTTACACGGTATGCTCTGTGGTCAGCTGTGTGGTGGTGCCCGTCCCGACATTGCTGATTGGCAGCAAGCGGCATTAGACTTTCTGGATTTGGCTGAAGGTGCCGATGGCGAGGTGACTACTGCACTGGAGCAGTTGCGGGTTGAGAGTTTGCAGCAGTTACAGTCGGCCGAATTTGGTTTTGTATTAATGTTGCCCGGTGACGACTCTGAATTGGACCTGCGCGCCATCGCACTCGGTGAATGGTGCCATGGCTTTTTGAGTGGCTTTGGTACTGCGGGTGTTAAGCCTGAGGCCGAAATTCCCGCCGATGCCGCCGAAGCACTGCGCGATATGGCCGCTATTGTACAAATTGAAGTTGAGGGCAGTAGTGAAGAGGACGAGGCTGGCTTTTTTGATGTCGCGGAGTATGTACGCATGGCTGCGCTAACGCTGTTTTTAGAGTTTAATCAGATTGCAGTGAGTGCCGTTGATGACGACGCCTCTAGTCTTCACTAAGCTCTACTTCACCCGCTAAGTACTGTGTATCGAACCATGGACATGACGCTATGAATGTTGCCTCTATACCCAAACAAGAATTTGCTCGCCGCCGTAAAGCCTTAATGGCATTAATGGATGAGAACTCCATCGCCATAGTGCCTGCGGCGCCCGAGCGAACCCGTTCGCGCGACACCGAACATCATTACCGTCAGGACAGTGACTTCTTTTATTTATCAGATTTTGCCGAGCCAGAATCGGTTTTGGTGTTGATCCCTGGTCGCGAGCATGGCGAGTATGTACTGTTTTGCCGCGATAAAGACCTTAGCCGCGAGATTTGGGATGGTTACCGAGCCGGTCCAGCTGGCGCTTGTACCGACTTTTTGGCCGATGATGCTTTCCCGATTGATGACATTGATGAAATTCTACCGGGTTTAATCGAGGGCCGTGAGCGCGTCTATTACGCCATGGGTAAAGACTCCAGTTTCGATTCTCAGGTTATGGAATGGGTCAATACTATACGTGCCAAGGTGCGCACCGGTGCTATGCCGCCCGGAGAATTCTTACATCTGGACCACCTCTTACATGAGCTGCGTTTATTTAAGAGCGCTGCCGAACAGGGCATCATGCGCAAGGCTGCGGAAATATCGGCACGCGCCCATGTGCGGGCCATGCAGGCCTGCAAGCCAGGGGTTTGGGAATATCAGCTGGAGGCCGACATAATGCATGAATTTGGCCGCAGTGGTGCCCGTTTTGCCGCCTACAATAGCATTGTCGGTGGCGGCGATAATGCTTGCACGCTGCATTACATCAGTAATAGCGCCAAGCTGTGCGACGGTGATTTGGTGCTAATTGATGCTGGCTGTGAATACGGTATGTATGCGGCCGATATTACCCGCACTTTTCCGGTCAATGGAAAATTTTCAGACCCGCAGCGACAGCTTTATGAACTGGTGTTGAAAGCGCAGCATGCGGCTTTTTCTAAGGTCGTGCCCGGCAATAACTGGAATGATCCTCACGAGGCCTCGGTGCAGGTGATCACCGCTGGCTTGATCGAGCTGGGTTTGCTTAAAGGGCCGCTCGAGGAGGCAATTAAAAGCGAAAGTTACAAAGAGTTTTATATGCATCGAATTGGCCATTGGCTGGGTATGGACGTTCACGATGTTGGTGACTACAAGGTCGCTGGCCAATGGCGTCTGCTGGAGCCAGGTATGACCATGACGGTTGAACCCGGTATTTATGTGTCGCCGAGTAATGACCAGGTTGAAGAGCGCTGGCGCGGTATCGGTATTCGCATCGAAGACGACGTGCTGATCACCAAGAACGGCTGCGAAGTGTTATCCAAGAATGTCCCTACTAGTGTCGCCGAGATTGAAAATTTGATGAATAATCATTATTAGCAGGCATTGAATATCAGTTAACTGAATTCACATATCGATACTATTAGCGTCGGTGGCGGTTATAAAAGCGTGTGCAATGCCACCTTTTGAAGCGTGAGCTGTGACGATTAAGTTGAAGCAATATTTCGATAGCGTTAGCGTCGGTGTGGCGATACAAGCGGGTGCAGTGTCACCTTTTGGAGCGTGAATCGTGACGATTAAGTTGAGGCAATGTTTCGATAGCGTTAGCGTCGATGTGGCGATACAAGCGGGTGCAGTGTCACCTTTGGAGCGAGAGCTGTGACGGTTGAGTTGAAGCAATATTTCGATATTATTATTGTCGGTGGAGGTATGGTGGGAGCCAGTCTCGCTATTTTATTGGCGCAGGCCAATAAACAGTGGTCGATTGCTCTCATTGAATCGCAAGTATTATCATCAGATGACGATGCGCACTATCAGCCTAATTTTGATGCCCGCTCTACGGCGCTGTCGCGCGGTAGTATCGACATATTTCAACAGCTCGGGCTGTGGCAGACACTGCAAGAGCACACCACTGACATTAGTCGTGTGCACATTTCTGATAAGGGCCATCTTGGCGGCGCCCTAATAGAAGCGGATAAGCCAGTTGGTGCGGTTATCGAAAACGCTTGGCTGGGCTCGGTGTTGTTGCAGCAATTACCCTGCTATTTTAATCTTACCGTGATTGCGCCCGCGCAAGTGGAAAGCTTACAGCCCCAAAAAGACGGTTATCAACTCAGCGTAAAACGCGGTGATGAGGCGCTCTTGCTGACCACCTCGCTGTGTTTGATCTGCGATGGCGCCGAGTCTAGGTTGCGCCACGCTGTCGGTATTGAGGCGGATCGAGTCGATTATCAACAGCAGGCTATTATCGCCAATGTTGAGCTGAGCCAAGCTCATCAAGGTGTGGCCTATGAACGCTTTACTAACAGCGGACCTATGGCACTGTTGCCGCTGGGTGAATCGCATAATGCCAGACATGCGGCGCTGGTGTGGACCCTGCCTACCGAGCAGGCGGCGCAAGTTATTCGCCTTGCCGACGCCGATTTTTTAGCGCAGCTACAGCAGCTTTTTGGCCATCGATTAGGGCGTTTGGTGAAGGTCGGGCAGCGCCACAGTTACCCGCTGCAGCTTATTATTGCCCGTGAGCAAGTGCGTACACACTTGGCGCTGATGGGCAATGCTGCGCACTTTTTACACCCTGTGGCGGGACAGGGTTTTAACTTGGCGCTGCGTGACTGCGCGATTTTGGTGGATGAGTTATTGATGGCCCAAAACCAACCGTTGGGGCAGTTGCCTATGCTGCAGCGCTATCAACAGCGCCAGAACTTTGATCAAAAGGCAACCATTGGCTTCAGTCATGCTATTAGCCAAATTTTCACCAATAGTAGTCTGCCTTTTGCTGCGCTGCGAGCGCTTGGCTTTATTGGTCTGGAATGTGTGCCCCCGGCTAAGCAGGCTCTGGCGGAACAAACCATGGGTACATTTAGCGGCAATGCGAGGTTGCAGCCGTGAAAATGCATTATGAGCTTATGCTGGCTTTGAAGTGGGTGTTGTCGGTCGAGCAGACTGTGGGTGAATTTAATCATATGGGCGCGAGGTTACAGCCGTGAAGGATAATTATGACGTGGTAATTGTTGGTGCGGGTATAGTCGGTGCTGCGCTTGCGGTAGCGGTGGCTAAAGCTTGTTCTGCTATTAAGATTGCTGTAGTTGAGGCGAGCCCGACATTGGTCGAGCCTAGTTGTAAGCAATTTGATCCACGAGTCGTGGCGCTAACTAAAACGTCACAACATTTTTTACACGCAATCGGCGCGTGGGAAGGTATCAAACAACAGCGCCACTGCCCCTATCGCGATATGCAGGTGTGGGATGGCGAGGGTAATGGCCATATTCACTTCGACAGTCGCGATCAGCGCACTGACGCCCTTGGCCATATTGTCGAAAATTCGGTGGCGCTAATGGCCATTCATCGGCAGTTAAGTGCTTGCACCAATATTGATTTGTTGCGGCCACAGAGAGTGGAATCTTTTCGACGCACCGATGGTGAAGGTATTGCAGTCACTCTGGACTGTGGTGTCGTTGTGCAGGCGTCACTATTAATTGCCGCCGACGGCGCCGAGTCTCATATCCGCAAAAGTGCCGCTTTCGCAATGCGTGAATGGGATTACGGCCACCAGGCGATTGTCACTACAGTCCGGACTGAAAAGAGTCACCGATTTACTGCTTGGCAGCGTTTTATGACGACCGGACCGCTGGCTTTTTTACCTCTGAGTGATCGCGGCAGTGAACACCACTGCTCTATTGTCTGGTCTTGCGAAAACGATTTGGCGAAAGAGTTAATGGCACTAAACGAGACGGATTTCTGTCGACGCCTAGGGCTGGCTTTTGAGCACAAACTTGGTGCTATTGAGTGGGTTGATAAACGTTATTCTATCGGCCTGCGGCAGCGCCATGCAAAGCATTATGTGCAAAATAATATTGCTCTAGTCGGCGATGCGGCCCACACTATTCATCCGCTTGCTGGGCAGGGTGTGAACTTGGGCCTGTTTGACGCTATGGCATTGAGCGAAGAAATTTCGCGCGCCGTACAGCGGCAAGTACCGCTGCATGACCTGTCCATTTTGCGTCGCTATCAGCGTCGTCGTCTCAGCGATAACTTAATGATGATGGCCGTAATGGAGGCCTTTAAACGCCTATTCGGCAGTCGCAATTTAGCGTTGCACTGGCTGCGTAATGAGGGACTACGGCAGGTCGACAATTTGAGTCTACTGAAAAAAATAATTGTCAAATATGCGCTTAAATAACGATATTCAAACTAACTAGGCATGATTTGGTGGCCACTGGTTTTAGCGTTCTTATCGGTTGCTAAGCGCTTACCTAGGCTAGATCCATCCTAGTAACGTGCTTAGTCACCGGCGTGCGAGGCGGCGCTAAGTGTGCGATCTTGGCTCTAACGGCCCTCAACCTCCCCGGCCTAGTTATTATCGTCAGCGCCTATTTTTTGATATTAATTAGGCTAACACTGAATATAAGTGTTTTATGTTTAGTGAGATAATTAGTTGTTTTTTTCTATGGCGTGTATTCATTCTGCACTTTACTGGCAACAACGGCATTAATGCTATTATTATGAGCATACGGATGCATTATCATAACCGTGGGGCTTGTTGTTAGACGATATCGAGGGCATGCTTAAGTTCTATCATAAGTCTAAGCATTGCTCCTTATGGCAAAATAATTTAAGCCGCGAATTGTCATCAATGTGTCGCTAAGACGCGGTGATAATCAGCGATCTAACCGAGCTACATGCAGGCTCAAATTGTGCTGCTGACAATATTCAAATTTCTTCGGCAGTATTCGCTATAATTTCACGGGGTAAGGAGTAGCCGGTGAGTGCCATGATTGCTGAAACAGTTAATAAAGTAGCTAAGATGATGGCGAGATATCGCGTGGTGGTTTCGGGGCGCGGCATTTTTGTCGAGGCGGGGGATCGCGGCGATTCGTTTTCCGGCTTTGTGGTCTGCCGTTTTGTTAAAGCAGACAGTGAGGCCGAGGCGGTTGCCTTAGTGCGTCGCAACTTACTGGTCGAGTGGAATAGCAGTTTTAATCAAAGTCGCAGCGCCGGTGTGCCGCGTTTAACCATCGAGTTGAGTGCGCCGGTTAACAGCCCGTTTAAAAAGGCTGAGTCCAGTTGCAGCTACCGTTTTTTTACCTCGGAAGATGAGGTTTCTGCACATCTTGAAAGTGCAATCTTGGCCAGTTCTGGCTGGTTTTAGTTGTTTTAAGACAAATTTAAGATAAATTTAAGAAAATTTATATGGTTTTGCTCGCGACGAAGCAGTAGTTTGAGTCTCATAAATTTTGGTTATGATTCTTAATTACTACTTTTTGCAGAGAAACCACTATGAACTTAAAGCACACCGCCTTGGCAACAGCCCTGACCCTAGCCCTCGTGGGCTGTAATAGCGCCCCATCTGGTTCGCTATCTGTCTCTTCGTCCAGTTCTATTGAGCCGGTTAGTCAAGCAGCGCTGGATACATTCGCCAGTACTGCCGAGTTAATTTTTGAGGTTGTCGACAACAATAATGCCGATTTCTGTGATAAAGAAGTCGACGGTGGTCACTGTGTGAAATCGGTGATTAGTATTACTGCCAAAGAAGACTTCATGGCCTCTGGCTGGGAGATTTACTTCTCTCAGGTGCACCCAGTTGAAATGGTCGATAGCGATCAAGTCACCATGGAGCACATCAACGGCGATATGCACGTGATTCGCCCAACCGCCAAATTCACTGGTATTAAAACCGGCGAAACCCTGAATATCCCTTATGTGGCCCGCAACTGGTACTTGTCTGAATCAGACTTATTTCCGAACTACTTTATTGTGGCTGACGGTCTCAAGGCGCGTGTTATAGACAGTACCAAAGAGGCTCTAGACCCTGAGACAGGTTTGCCAGTGATGCCATTTGTGGTCGAGATGAACGATTACAAAAAGCACATCATGCGTACCGTGGACGATAAAACACTGCAGGCTACCGCTGCAAACTTATATCAAGCTAATGCCGATCTCAATAACAACGCTGCACTCGTTGTCGGTGCTATTCTGCCAACACCTAAAACTTTACAAGTGGATGGCAGCGCCAAGCTCAATTTACGCTCTGGCATCAAGGTCACTTTAACCAATGTTGAGCGCAGCGATATTGCCGCGGCTTTAATACGCCTAAACGGCTTAGGTATTAAAGAATCTAGAAAGGGCGTCGACGTTACCGTTGAAGTTCGCAAAGGCGCTATGACGACTAATGGCAGCTACCAGTTAGTGGTTGGCGACAAAAATATCACTGTGTTAGCTGGCGATGCCAGTGGCGCTTTTTATGGTCTGCAATCTTTGGCCGCACTGGTCACTTTAGGTGAGACCAGTGTCCCCAAAGCACTGGTAGAAGATGAGCCGCATTATGACTTCCGTGGCATGCATGTAGACGTATCGCGCAACTTCCGCAGTAAAGCATTCATCCTCGGTTTGCTCGATCAAATGGCAGCTTACAAACTGAACAAATTTCACTTTCATCTGGGTGATGACGAAGGCTGGCGCCTAGAAATCAAAGATTTGCCGGAACTGACCACGATTGGCGCTAAACGCTGCTGGGACCCTGAAGGTAAAACGTGTCTGGAGCCGATGCTCGGTGCCGGCCCGGTCAATGCTGACAGCGTTAACAACGGCTACTACAGCATCGCCGATTACCTAGAGATCTTGCGCTACGCCGAAGCTCGTCATATTCAGGTTATTCCATCACTGGATATGCCTGCTCATGCCCGTGCGGCGGTGAAGGCGATGCAACTTCGCTATGACAACTTCATGGCTGCAGGCGATGAGGCGGCGGCGAAAGAATACCTGCTGACCGATTTTGACAACGCCAGTGTCTATACTACAGTGCAGTACTACGCCGATAACACCATCAACGCCTGTATGGACTCGTCTTACAACTTTATCGATAAAGTCATGGCTGAAGTGAAGACTTTACACGATGAGGCTGGCCAGCCTCTGACCCGCTATCACATTGGTGCTGATGAAGCCGAGCACGCTTGGGATGACTCCCCTGTATGTCACGCCTTCTTAAAAAAGCATCCTGAGGTTACAGATTTAGGTTCTTACTTTATTGAACGCGTGGCCGAAATTTTAGCCGATAAAGGTATTGAGTCCGGCGGTTGGAGCGATGGTATCAGCCATACCAAGAAAGACAATATGCCCGATATGGTGCAGGCTAACTCGTGGGTTCATATGGCTTGGGGCGGCACCTCGGTAACTAATGAGCTGGCTAATCGCGGCTGGGACATGGTGTTGTCTTCTCCTGATGCACTTTACTTCGACTTCCCTTATGAAGTGGATTCCAAAGAAAATGGCTATTACTGGGCCTCTCGCGCCACCAATACTCGCAAAGTATTCGACTTCCAGCCAGATAACCTGCCAGTACACGCCGAGTTCTGGCCCGATCGTATGGGCTCGCCATTCACCATGGACGACTCTCATCGCACCGATAAAGATGGCAACAAGCAGGGTCCACTGAATCAGGGTGTATCTTTTGCCGGTATTCAGGGCCAGTTGTGGAGTGAGACCACTCGCAGCGATGAAGTCGCTGAATATAAAGTCTTTCCGCGCATGTTAGCGGTTGCCGAGCGTGCATGGCACGCTGCGGATTGGGCAGTGCCTTACAACTACGAAGGCGCTATCTATAACAAAGACAGCGGCACTTTCACTGCCGCTAAGCGCGCAGAACGCGACGCAGACTTCAATCGCTTCGGTAATCTGCTGGCGCACAAAGAACTGGCCAAGCTCGATCAGGCCGATGTTTTCTACCGTATCCCGACTGTGGGTGCAGTTATAGAAGATGGCAAGCTACACGCTAATGTTATTTTCCCAGGTCTTGCGATTGAGTATCGCAGTGATGGTGGCAAGTGGATGGCTTATTCCAAGCCTGTTGCAGTAGATGGTAGCGTCGAAGTTCGAGCAAGATCCGCCGATGGTAAACGTCCGGGTCGGAGTTTGATGGTTAAGTAAGCAATAACCTTAACCTTTTTAAAAACCGCGTCTCAGCTTTGGCTGGGGCGCGGTTTTTTGGGTTTCATAGTGCGGGCATATGGTAAGGGCGATCACGCTATTGCGCCCTAGCGTGCAGATTTTTGCTGCTGCATTTCCTGCCTCTATGGGGGTCGCACAATCCGATGTCTCGGGTGCTGTTTTTTACCTTGGTACTGGCCTAGAACCGCGGCACTTTGAATGGGCTGAGGGTTTTGCAAATAAAGGGCAGGGGGCGAGTTAAAGTCTATGCTTCTGCCGGCGTTTAACGGTTTGATATAACGCGAGTCTGCAAAGTTTTGAGAGTGTGTTGATTTACTTGGCACCATAGTTAGCGGCCACACAACACTTTCTAATGCCCAATAAAAAAGGCCCAATCAATTGATTGGGCCTTTTTTATTTAAGCTTAAATTAAAGAACCTATTAATCCAGCTTGCTTAGGTCTCTCACGGCGCCCTTGTCGGCGCTGGTGGCTAGCAATGCATAGGCCTTGAGTGAGGCGCTAACTTTGCGTGGGCGGCTTTTTATTGGCTTCCAGGCGTCTTTGCCTTTGGCTTCCATAGCGTCGCGGCGAGTCTGTAGCTCTGCGTCTGACAGCAGCACGTTGATGGCGCGGTTGGGAATGTCGATAAGAATCTTATCGCCGTTCTCAACTAGGCCGATAGCGCCGCCGGCAGCGGCTTCTGGGGATACGTGACCGATGGATAGGCCTGAAGTACCTCCGGAGAAACGGCCGTCGGTGAGTAGAGCGCAGGCCTTACCCAAGCCTTTAGACTTAATGTAGCTGGTTGGGTAGAGCATCTCTTGCATACCTGGGCCGCCTTTAGGGCCTTCGTAGCGAACGATGACGATATCTCCCGCAACAACCTTGCCGTCCAGAATGTTGGCGACGGCCTCATCTTGGCTCTCTACTACGTGGGCGCTGCCCTCGAATACCCAGCAGTCTTCGGTTACGCCAGAAGTTTTAACAACACAGCCATCGACGGCGATGTTGCCTTTTAATACCGCTAGGCCACCTTCGAGTGAGAAAGCATTTTCGAGATTGCGAATACAGCCGTTTTCACGGTCCGCATCCAAGCTTGGGTAGCGAGTACTTTGGCTAAAGGCAGTTTGCGTTGGAATACCGGCCGGGCCCGCTTTGTAAAAGGTTTTAACTGACTCATCACGAGTCGTCATAATGTCCCACTTGTCTAAGCCTTCTTGGAAGGTTTTGCTGTGCACTGTCGGCAACTGATTGTGAAGTATGCCGGCACGATTCATCTCGCCCAGAATACCCATTACGCCACCGGCGCGATGCACATCTTCCATGTGATATTCAGGTGTATTAGGCGCTACTTTACACAGCTGTGGCACGCGCCTAGAAAGCGCATCGATATGATCCATGTTGAAGTCGAGCTCACCTTCTTGTGCCGCCGCCAATAGGTGCAAAATGGTATTGGTCGATCCACCCATGCAGATATCCAGCGTCATCGCGTTTTCAAATGCTTCAAAATTGGCGATCGAGCGCGGCAAGACAGATTCGTCATCATCTTCGTAATAGCGCTTGGTGATCTCGACAATCTTGCGGCCAGCCTCCAAAAATAACTCTTCACGATCGGCGTGGGTCGCCAGTAGCGAGCCATTGCCTGGCAGTGATAAACCCAGTGCTTCGGTTAGGCAGTTCATGGAGTTGGCGGTAAACATACCCGAGCAAGAGCCACAGGTAGGGCAGGCCGAGCGCTCGTAGGCGGCAACCTTCTCGTCCGAAGCGGTATCGTCCACGGCAATAACCATGGCGTCGACTAGGTCTAACTTGTGCTCAGATAACTTGGTTTTACCGGCTTCCATCGGGCCGCCGGAAACAAAGATTACTGGAATATTGAGACGCATAGACGCCATTAGCATTCCGGGAGTGATCTTGTCGCAGTTGGAAATACAAACAATGGCATCGGCGCAGTGAGCGTTGACCATGTATTCAACCGAATCGGCAATAATGTCGCGCGATGGCAGGCTGTACAGCATACCGTCGTGACCCATAGCGATGCCGTCGTCGACAGCGATAGTGTTGAATTCTTTGGCGACGCCACCGGCCTTTTCAATCTCGCGGGCGACTAACTGCCCCATGTCTTTTAGGTGAACATGACCTGGCACGAACTGCGTGAAAGAATTGGAGACGGCGATAATTGGCTTTTGGAAGTCGTCGTCTTTCATGCCAGTGGCGCGCCAAAGAGCGCGGGCACCGGCCATATTGCGGCCACCAGTAGAAGTCTTAGAGCGATAAACGGGCATTTTAGAGGCCTTATATTTAATTAAGGTTCGGCCCTTTTACTGCGATTACGGCGTCAGCGCCCTGCTCGGATGGTCACGTATAAATATACGCTCCCTGCCTGTGCGGGGTGCTTCCTTGTACTCACAGCAAAATGACTCGAACATGTAGTTGTAAGAGCTGCGGAAAAATTAGATTAATTTTAGCAGAAAAGAGATTCAGGGTGGATGCATTCCAGCCTGAATTTCTAAAGTGGCTTCACAAATATTTTCGAGTTGCGCTGATAGTTATAAAGGCTCTGGCGTTCGCTGGGCAGATCGTCAAGGTCTGCATCGGCAAAGCCTTGTTCAATAAACCAGTGTGCGGTTTGGGTGGTGAGCACAAATAGTTTGCTATGGCCTTGCCTGCGGGCCTCGATCTCAAGTTGCCGCAGTAGCTTGGCGGCGCGACCGCCGCCCTGGTAATCCTTTTGGGTGGCTACACAGGCCAATTCGACAAAGCTCTCAGTGAAGGGGTAAAGGGCGGCACAGGCGATTGCGGCGCCGTCTTTGTCCATTACCCAGAAACGATCGATTTCGGTTTCTAGGCGCTCACGTGAGCGCCTCACCAGTACGCCTTGTTCTTCTAAGGGCTCAAGTAATTCCAATATGCCGCCAACGTCGTCGATCGTGGCGCGTCGCAACTGTTCATAGTCATCGGAGTAGACCATGGTGCCACAGCCGTCGCGAGTGAACAGCTCGCTAAGAAAAGCGCCGTCGCTGCGATAGTTGACCATAGAGGCGCGCGAGACACCGCCAGAGCAGGCCTTGTAACACGCTTTTAGCGACTGGCGTAGGCCGTGGGCAGGCTGTTGAGCCAAGTGATTTAGCTGCTTACTGCACTCGGCCAAGTTGAGTTGGCGCACCAATTCACCGTTATTATCAAGAATGCCGTCGCCGTCGACAAAGCCGACCAGTTTATCGGCTTTAAGCGTGCGCGCCACTTCAGTGGCCACATCGGCAAAGGACAGGTTAAAAATCTCACCGGTGGGCGAATAACCGAGCGGCGAGACAATCACTAACGCGTCTGAGTCGAGGGCGGCGCGGATGGCGCGGGTATCAACGCGGCGGACTTCACCGGTATGTTGAAAATCTATGCCGTCGATCACGCCGCAGGGCTTGGCGGTGACAAAGTTGCCGCTGACCGCTTGCAGGTGAGCGCCATGCATGGGGGAATTGGGCAGACCGGTCGACAAGGCTGCCTCAATTTGAATGCGAATTTCTCCCACCGCCTGAGTAATCGCAGTCATGCTAGTTTCATCGGTGATGCGCAGGTGTTGATGAAATTCCGATGTGTGATTGTTTTGTGCCAGCCGCGCATCAATTTGTGGGCGCGCGCCATGCACCAGTACCAGTTTTACCCCAAGGCTATTAAGCAGGGCGATATCGTGCACAATGCCGGAGAAATTGTCGTGTTTGAGTACGTCGCCGGGCATCATTAGCACAAAAGTTTTGCCTCGATGCAGCTTGATATAGGGCGAC
Organism: uncultured Cellvibrionales bacterium; assembly: GCA_913050115.1. Classification (GTDB taxonomy): domain Bacteria; phylum Pseudomonadota; class Gammaproteobacteria; order Pseudomonadales; family Cellvibrionaceae; genus UBA1124. The sequence goes on along the minus strand of CAJWZU010000001.1, from coordinate 17,113 downwards.
GAGTGGCGAAACCAATCAACGTAACTCGCCGTAATGGAGGGCCCGGCTGCTGGGTTATTTAGGGGGGTGGCTTTGTTACTCACGTTAAGCACTCTCTAAACAAAACTGTTGAATCAAGCCGCGGATAATTTTTACCGCTGGTTTAATTTGATCGAGGGAAATAAACTCATTTGGCTGATGCGCTTGGTCGATAGAACCAGGGCCCATAACCACGGTCTGCATACCCAGTTGCTGTAAAAAAGGTGCCTCGGTCGCGAAAGCGACGCTGTCGGCTGTGTAGCCTGTCAGTCTTTCACAGGCTTGAATCAACTCGCTATCGGCCGGTTCCTCAAATGAGTTTACGCCCGAGAACAGCGATGACAGTACAATATCGCTGCCTGAGCTTGCGGCAATGGGTTGTAGCCGCTGTTCCAGTTGGCGATGTAATTCGTCGTTATCCATACCCGGTAGTGCACGCAGATCAAAATGTAGCTCGCAGCTGCCGCAGATTCGGTTAGGGTTATCGCCCCCGTGAATACAGCCCAGATTCATGGTCGGCACCGAGACTTCAAAACCTGGGTTTTGATAAGCCAGCTGTAATTCCTGCCGAAATTCCATCAAGTTAGTCATCACCTGATGCATCGCCTCCATGGCGTTATTGCCTAGCGCAGGGTTGGAAGAGTGGCCCGCTAAACCCTGCACCCGCACTGCCTCCATCATAATGCCCTTGTGCATGCGGATGGGTTTTAAACCGGTGGGTTCACCCACCACCGCGCAGCGCGCTTTGGGGCGACCGAGTTCGGCCAGTGCTCGAGCGCCGCTCATACTGGTCTCTTCATCGGCAGTAGCGAGAATAATCAGCGGTTGTTTAAAGTCTTGATCGAGCAGCGATTTAACCGCCGCCACCACAACCGGAAAGAAACCTTTCATATCGGTAGCGCCAAGGCCATAGAGCTTGCCATCGCGCTCGGTCAGGCTAAAAGGGTCCTGCTGCCAGCGATTGGCATCATAGGGCACAGTATCGGCGTGGCCCGACAGTACTAAGCCACCGGGGCCGGAGCCGTAGGTAGCGATTAAATTCGCCTTCTTTTTACTTAAAGAGCCTGATTCATCCTTAAGCGGCAAAATTTCACAGACAAAACCCAGTGGTTCCAGCCACTCGGCTAGCCGCTGGATAACCTTGAGATTGCCCATGTCCAAATTAGCATGGGTGCAACTGACCGAGGGCAGGCCCACCAGTTGCTCTAGATCATTGACATAGTCGCGGTATTCGCTGCTCATCGGTGGTCGTCCTAGTTGTATTGTTTAAGCATATATCGAATGCCATAAACAACAAAGCCCGCCGTCTCTATTGAGAGGGCGGGCTTTGTTGTTATGCATTGAGGCAGCTTACAAAAAGATGGCTTTGAGGGTAAAGAAAAACACGATAGCTAAACCTGCGCCCGCTGGCAGAGTTACGAGCCAGGACATAAAGATGGTGCCAATCACTTTCAGGTTGAGGGCGCCGATACCGCGCGCTAGTCCCACGCCGAGTACGGCACCTACCAATGTGTGAGTGGTAGATATTGGCAGGCCAATACCCGAGGCCAGTACAACGGTGGCGGCAGCACCAAGCTCAGCGGCAAAACCACGGCTAGGCGTTAGCTCGGTAATTTTCTTACCGATGGTGGCGATTACCTTCCAGCCGTAAGTGGCGAGACCGACCACAATACCCAAACCACCCAGTAGTAGGATCCATGACGGCATGGCGGTTTTAGAGGCGACTTCACCGCCCGAGGCGATAATGCCGTAGATCGCAGCTAGCGGGCCGACGGCGTTAGCGACATCGTTAGAGCCGTGGGCAAATGCCATAGCGCAGGCGGTGAATACCATCAAAATGGCGAATACTTTTTCTACGCTGACAAAGCGGTTACCAGGGGTAGCGGGTATTTCTTTAACTTTTTTCAGCAATTGAATACCGACTAGGGCGACGATAATGCCGGCAATAGCAGCAATACCCATGCTCTCAAGGAAGCTGAGTTTAAAACCGAAGTCTTTAAATACATGCTTTAGGCCTTTGAGTATGGTGACCATAGCCATTAAGAAACCCACCGCAAACATATAGTAAGGGATGTATTTCTTAGCGTTGGCAAAAGGGTTGTCGGTGTTGAGAATCAGTTTCTGCACGCTGCGGAACAAGGCGAATGAGATGGTGCCCGCAAGCACAGGCGATACGACCCAGCTGGCAACGATGGTGCCAACCTTGCCCCAAGCGACTGCATCGACCGAGATGCCGACAGCCGCGAAACCGACAATGGCGCCAACAATAGAGTGAGTAGTGGATACCGGCCAGCCCAGCATGCTGGCTACTAACAGCCAGGTTCCCGCGGCAAACAGTGCCGACATCATGCCGAATACTAGAAGTTCCGGCGTGCCCGCCATGATCGCGGGGTCAATAATACCCTTGCGTATGGTGGCGGTAACTTCGCCGCCAGCGAGGTAGGCGCCGAGAAACTCGAAGATCATGGCGATAATAATCGCCTGCTTGATGGTCAGTGCTTTGGAGCCGACCGAGGTTCCCATGGCGTTGGCAACATCGTTGGCGCCGACGCCCCAAGCCATGAAGACCCCGAAACAGCAGGCCATAATCAGCAATATATTGCCGTATTCAGCGATAATAGACATATCGTAAAACCCTTAAAATCTAATTTTTAGCCAGCGCTTAGCTGGCAATTAATTGGTTAGAATGTTGGCTATCGAGCTAATAATAATTGCAGACGACTGCCGACAGTTTGAGATCGATCAGCTAAATCGCCGATCCAGTCGATGACCTTATAAAGAAACATTACGTCGACGGGTGGCAGCTCAGCCTCTAATTTAAACAGCGAGGCGCGAATAGTGATCTCTAGACCGTCGCTTTTCTTTTCAAGGGCGTCCAGTTCCTCGATCAACTTTTCAACAATCTTGATCTCGCGGCCGCTAAAACCGGCTTCCAATAGTTCGTGTAGTTCGTTGATGGCGACCAGCGCTTGCTCGGCGGCGGCGATGCTTGATGCTACGAACTCAAGCATGGCTGTTTCAATCAGCTTAGGGATGCCCATTTGGCGACCCAGCATAATGCCGGCGATATCTTTGGCGCGGTTAGCGATCTTATCCTGCATGGTCAGCAGTTCGAGCAGGTCTGAACGCGGTACAGGCAAGAACAGGCTTTTCGGCAAATTCAGGCGCAGATGTTTTTTTAGCGCATCGGCTTCATTTTCGAGTTTGCCAATTTTTTTCTGCACTTTCTCGGCGGCGACCCAGTCATTAACGACGGCAGCGGCAAAAAAAGCTTTTAGTTGGCGAGCGGTGTCAACAGACACTGCCATGTGTTTTTCCATAGGTTTGATCGGCGACTGACCGAACATATTCGACAGTGGGTTACTAAAGGCCATATGTATTCCCAAATGTAATGTGAGACCTTTGCACGATAGTTCTTTTGATCTCTGGCGGCGTCCCTTGAGGGGCCTACTCTTGTCGAAAACCGACTAAAGCGGGCATTTATCGTTGATAAATGCGCTCTTTTCGTAGGTTTTCGCCTTGTCAGAGAGCAAAATTCCGGCTCTTGCAAACGGTTTTGTGTAATTGATGTCGGTACGCATCGATAATAGCGCGACCACAACAGGTGCAAATTTTTCGCATTATAGTGAAAATGGTGCGTTAGAACACCTATAAACGCTGAGAATCGGCACAGTATGTTAAATCTTTGTAGATACAAAACAGATGTGGTGATTCATAGTGAGATAAGGCTAGAATCAATAGAGAGACAATAATTATTTTTGCGCGTCCTAGCTAAGGGCGCTATTACGGGGATGAACAGTGGCCGACCGATTACTCGATTTACGCAGTTTGGTGAATGATCTTCTTCGCGAGGAACGCATCGACCAGAATGATGCCAACCAAATTTTTGGTGCTAATCGCAGCCGTGAAGAGTCCGCTATGCATCCTCTGGTGTATATCGCCAGGCAAAATTTGCATGATCTAAGTCGCCCAGGAAAGATGCTCGACGACGAGGCGCTGACCTATTGGTTAGCTCAAAAGGCAGATTTGCCAGTAGTGCATATTGATCCGTTAAAGATCGATGCCGGAGAGGTCACTGGGGTGATGTCCTACGCCTTTGCTAAGCGTCATGGCATCCTCTGTATTGAAGTCACTTCCGATGAAATTGTGGTGGCCGTGACCCAGCCCTTTAAAAGTGGTTGGGAGCAGCAGTTGGAACATGTTGCGCGCCGACAGGTGCGCCGCGTAATAGCCAATCCCGGCAGTATTCAGCGCCATCAGGTGGAGTTTTATACCTTATCGAAATCGGTAACTGGTGCAGGCGGCATGAAAAGCGCCTCATCGGTGACAAATTTTGAGCAGCTGTTAGAGCTGGGTACTCTTAAGGACCCAGAAGCGAACGACCAGCATGTGGTTAATATTGTCGACTGGCTGCTGCAGTACGCCTTTGATCAGCGTGCCAGCGATATTCATATTGAGCCCAGGCGCGAAGAGGCGCGGCTGCGCTTTCGCATCGATGGTGTACTACACCAGATCTACGAGCTGCCGGCTAATGTTGGTATGGCCGTGACTAGCCGTTTAAAAGTACTGGCGCGGATGAATGTGGCCGAAAAGCGTAAGCCGCAGGATGGCCGTGTGAAAACCAAGCGCGGCAATGGCACAGAGGTAGAGTTGCGCTTGTCGACGCTGCCGACTGCCTTTGGCGAAAAAATGGTGCTGCGAATCTTCGACCCCGAGGTTTTGCTGCGCAGCTTTGCTGATCTGGGCTTGACCGGCGACGACTACGTGCGCTGGCAGGGCATGGTCGCCAAGCCCAACGGCATAGTGTTGGTCACCGGGCCTACTGGGTCGGGTAAAACCACTACGCTTTACTCGTCTCTTAAACAGTTGGCGACTTCTGAGGTTAATGTCAGCACTATCGAAGATCCGATCGAGATGGTGGAGGAGAGTTTTAACCAGACTCAGGTGCAGCACAATATCGATCTCGACTTTGCCGCCGGTATTCGCACTTTAATGCGGCAGGATCCAGATATTATTATGATTGGTGAGATTCGCGATTTGGAAACTGCACAAATGGCGATACAAGCGGCCCTTACTGGGCACTTGGTACTGTCGACTCTGCATACTAACGATGCCCCTGCAGCAGTGACTCGACTGCTCGACCTCGGTGTGCCGTCCTATATGATTGGTGCGACTGTTCTAGGGGTAATGGCGCAGCGTTTAGTGCGCACGCTGTGTCCGCATTGCAAGGAAGAAGAACCTATTAATAGCGCCGATTGGCAGCAGTTAGTGGCGCCTTGGAAAGTGGCCGTACCACACTCAATGTGTAAGCCTGTGGGCTGTTTGGAGTGTCGCAACACCGGCTATCTGGGTCGTCAGGGGCTTTACGAGATACTGCCTATGAGCGCAGCTGTGCGCGGCCAGATTAAATCCAATTGCGATCTGGATGGACTGCGTAAGCAAGCCATGCGCGAGGGCATGCGAACTCTGCGCTTATCCGGTGCGCAAAAAGTTGCCACCGGCATGACCACTATAGAAGAGGTGCTGCGAGTGGCGCCACCGCCGGAATCATCGCACTAAGCAGAGTCAGATTAAGCACTTTAGCTATCCTTTGGCTGAAAAATACTGACTCTGACCCCTTAGGCGCTGGGCTTTACTAAGGATAATCTTATGTTGCCGCACATCAGTTTTGCCCTCATTCCGGTTGCATTGCAGTGCAAAGCACAAATGCACTGGACGCGGTTTTGCGATCGGCTTGACGAGCCGCTGCAAGCGCGCTTCGATGCGGCCATAAAAGCCGCGCCGCCGGAATGTCTATCGCAGTTGGCGTTCTGTTTTGCCGCCAGTGAATTTGTCGCGCGCGAGTCTATTGCCCACCCCGAGGTATTCATTGAGTTGCTGGCTAGTGCTGATCTGTGGGGCTCGCTCGGCGATTGCGGTTATCAAGTTTTTAAAGACGAAGTGGCAACTATTATTGACGACAAGGCGTTGGACGTTTGCCTGCGCCGCCATCGCCGCCGCGAGATGATGCGCATTGTTTGGCGCGATCTTACTCGCAGCGCCGAGGCTCGCTACGAAACCGCTAGTGAGCTTGCTAGCAGTGCCGAGGCTCTTTATGAAACCACAGGCGAGCTGTCTGAATTTGCCGATACCGCGGTGCAGTTGGCACTGGATTTTCACTATCAACGATTAGTTGATGCGCACGGTACGCCTGTGAGTAAAAATACCGGCGAGCCGCAGCTGATGCTAGTGTTGGGTATGGGCAAGCTGGGTGCGCGCGAGTTGAATGTGTCCTCCGATATCGACTTAATATTTGCTTATCCTGAGTCTGGCCAAACCAGTGGCAATGCAGATGGCAAAAGAGGGTTGAGCAACCAAGAGTTTTTTATTCGCCTCGGTCAGCGGCTGGTTAAAAGTTTGGACGCCAAGACCGTCGATGGCTTCGTGTTTCGCACCGATATGCGCCTGCGCCCCTATGGCCAGAGTGGTCCACTGGTGATGAATTTCCGCTCGCTGGAGGATTATTATCAAACCCAAGGCCGCGAATGGGAGCGTTACGCCATGATAAAGGCGCGACCGGTGGCAATTAATACAGCACACGGCGAGGCGCTGGCTGAGCGAATGTCTAGTGAGCTGCGTGAAATTCTCCGGCCTTTTACCTACCGTCACTATATAGATTTCAGTGTGATTGAAGCGCTGCGTTCGATGAAAGAGATGATCAATCGCGAAGTGAAACGCAAGGGTATTGCCACCGACGTGAAGCTGGGTCGCGGCGGCATTCGCGAGATTGAATTTATAGTGCAGGCGTTCCAGTTGATTCGCGGCGGTCGCGATGAGCGCTTGCGCGAGCGCCAAGTGCTAGCGCTATTGGATTTACTGGTGGTCGAAGGCTGCTTGTCCGCCGATATAGGCGCGGGTCTAACGGCCGCCTATGTTTTTTTACGCAATCTGGAACATGCTATTCAAGGTTATCAGGACCGGCAAACACAGGCTTTGCCCATCGATGATATCGATAAGCTGCGCTTGGCCTGGGTCATGGGTTGTGCCGACTGGGCGGAGCTCAAGGTCGTTATGCAAGGCCATCGCGATTTAGTACACGCAGAGTTCTCTCTGGTGGTTGCTGACCCAGAGGTCGGGGAGGATGAGACCGCCTACAGTTGTGATGACTGGTGCGCGCTTTGGGCTGAGGCGCTGTCTTCAGAGCAGGCCTGTGAGCTATTGTCTGGGGCGGGTTTTGCCGAGCCTGTAGAGGTGTTAAAACAGTTGCAATACTTGCGTAAATCGCGAGCGCTGGTGTCTATGCAGGCTTCCAGTCGTGAGCGGCTCGATCAATTTTTGGCTAAATTATTGCCGGCATTAGCCGCTACTGACGACGACGATCCTGTTGCCACTCTAACTCGAATTATTCCTTTGATTGAGGCCGTGGCCCGGCGCAGCGCTTATTTAGTGCTGTTGAATGAAAACCCTATTGCCCTGCAGCAGTTGGTGCGGTTATGCGCTGCCAGTGCTCATATTGCCGAGAAGTTGGCTAAATACCCCGCACTATTGGACGAACTGCTGACTCCGCGCACGCTCTATGTGCCGCCGAGTAAAGACTTACTGCGCGATGACTTGCGCCGTGAAACTCTGCGTTTGGGTTGGGATGATTTAGAGGAGCACATGGAAAGTTTGCGCTACTTTAAGTTGGCGCACAGTCTGCGAGTAGCGGCGAGCGAGGTGGCCGGTAGTCTGGCGCTTATGAAAGTGAGTGATTATCTCACCTGGATTGCTGAGGTGGTGCTGGAGCACGTGCTCGATTTGGCCTGGCAGCAACTGTTGGCGCGCCATGGCAGCCCGACACGGCGTGATGGCAGTGTCTATGAACGCGACTTTATTATTGTCGGCTTCGGTAAGCTCGGTGGTATCGAATTGGGCCCGAGCTCCGATCTGGATCTGGTTTTTTTGCATGACGCCGACATTAATCAGTCCACCGACGGTGAGCGCAGTATCGATAATCAGAGCTTTTTTGTGCGCCTGGGGCAGAAAATTATCCACATTCTTAACACTCAAACTCTGTCGGGCCAGTTGTACGAAGTGGATATGCGTTTGCGACCCTCGGGTAGTTCGGGCCTACTGGTGTCGCCCATTAGCGGCTTTGAAAAATATGAGGCCAGCGATGCTTGGACTTGGGAGCACCAGGCGCTGGTGCGTGCACGTGTGGTGGCCGGTAATGCGCGCTTGGCGGAGCGCTTTAATCGGGTGCGCCGCGAGGTACTTTGCCGCCAACGTGACTTGCCTAAGCTACGCATAGAAGTGGCAGAAATGCGCGAGAAGATGCGGGCCCATTTGGGTTCGGGCACTAAACGCGGCGGTAGCCATTATTTGGCCGAGGAAAAATTCCATCTCAAACAAGACGCTGGAGGTATCGTAGATATTGAATTTATGGTTCAATACGCCGTTTTAGCTTGGGCTCATAATAAGCCAGAGTTAGCGCGCTGGACGGACAATATTCGTATTCTCGAAACACTCGAAAATGCGGCTGTGCTGCGATCGGAAACTGTAGCGGCGCTTATCGAGGCTTACAAAGCCTATCGATCGGCCGGTCATCGCAAGGCGTTAAAACGCCAGTCCGTCACTTTAAGTGGCGACAGCTTTGCAGTAGAGCGTCAAAGAGTTGAAACTCTTTGGAACGAGTTAATAGAAAATATACAAAACCCATAATTTCGTCGCATAGGCTTGGCCTGTGCCACTTTGATCTTTGTTTAGGAGTTGGTTATGTCGTTTGCCGATCGAGATGGTGTTATTTGGATGGACGGTGAGTTAGTTGATTGGCGCGATGCCAAGATTCATGTCCTAACTCACACGCTGCATTACGGCATGGGAGTGTTTGAAGGTCTACGCGCCTACGCTACCGATCAGGGACCTGCGCTTTTTCGCCTGCAGGAACACACTGAACGGCTGAATAATTCGGCGCATATTATGCGCATGAAAATGCCTTTTAGTACTGAAGAGCTCAATGAGGCTCAGCAGTTGGTTGTCAGTGCAAACAAACTGGAAACTGCCTATTTGCGCCCGATGGTTTTTTACGGCTCTGAAGGTATGGGCTTGCGCGCCGACTCTTTGAAAACTCATATCATGATTGCCGCCTGGGAGTGGCCGTCTTACATGAGTGACGAGGCTAAGGAGCAGGGTATTAGGGTTCGCACCTCCAGCTATACCCGTCACCATGTGAATATATCCATGTGTAAGGCTAAGGCCAATGGCCACTACATCAACTCATTGCTGGCGCTGCAAGAAGCCCAAGACTGCGGTGTTGATGATGCTTTATTGTTAGACAACGAAGGCTATGTTCAAGAAGGCACAGGTGCTAATTTATTTATCGTTCGCAACGGTATTATTTACACCCCTGAGCTGACTTCTTGCCTCGATGGTATTACTCGTCGCACCATTATGCAGTTGGCCGAAGAGTGTGGTTATGAAATACGCGAGAAACGCCTGACTCGCGACGAAATTTATATCGCTGACGAAGCTTTCTTTACCGGTTCCGCCGCTGAAGTATTGCCTATTCGCGAGCTTGATGGACGTCAGATTGGCAAAGGCAGCTGCGGTGAAATTACCACTGTGTTGAAAGATCTTTACTTTGATGTCGTACAGGGTAAATCGGAAGCCCATAAAGGCTGGCTTACGATTTGCTAAAATACGCTTTAACCGCCATGGCGTACAGGTTTTTGCGCTTGCAAAATCTGTACTTCCGCCTTCCATGGCGGTCGCGTCAGCCCTCGCGAAAAAATCACTATTTTTTCGGTGTCGTACATTTCTGCGACCACAAGATCTCTTGTTCGCGCGGATAGCGATATGTCGCAAGCATCATTTAAGCACCCCAACAGAATCCTAATTGTCGGCCCTTCTTGGGTTGGCGATATGGTTATGGCGCAGTCTTTATTTAAAGAGCTTAAGCGCCTACATCCTCGTTGTTGCATCGACGTATTGGCGCCGGCTTGGAGCAAGCCTTTGCTCGATCGTATGCCGGAAGTGGCGCGCGGTATTAATATGCCTGTCGGTCATGGCCAATTGCTGTTGAAGGCGCGCTATCAGTTGGGGGTGAGTCTGCGCTCTGAAAAATATGACCAGGCCATCTTGCTGCCCAACTCGCTCAAATCTGCGCTGATACCTGCTTTTGCTGAAATAGAAATCCGCACCGGTTGGCGCGGCGAATGGCGTTATGGCCTGCTCAGCGATATTCGCAAGCTAGATAAAAAGCGTTATCCGCTTATGGTGCAGCGCTTTATTGCTTTGGCGCATCCGTCGGGCACTGCTCTACCAGAAAAAGCCTTGGACTTCCCCCTACCTGAGTTAGTCGTTGATGCAGCTCTGCGGGCTAATGTGTTGGAGAAATATCAACTCAATAGCGAGCGACCTATTCTAGTGCTTTGCCCCGGTGCCGAGTTTGGCCCGGCCAAACGATGGCCGGAACAGCACTACGCTGAAGTGGCCTCGCAAAAGATTCAGGCAGGTTGGCAAGTGTGGCTAATGGGTTCACAAAAAGATGTTGAAGTTTGCCAAACTATCAAGGCATACCAGAGTAATGATGCCCAACTACAGGTTCACAATTTGGCCGGTGTTACTGCTTTAGCTGAGGCGATCGACTTAATGTCATTGGCTGACTGTGTGGTTAGTAATGATTCTGGGCTAATGCATATTGCCGCCGCGCTCGGTCGCCCTTTGGTCGGCGTGTACGGCTCTACCTCACCGAAATTTACCCCACCTTTATCTGTTCAGGTGAGTATTGAGAGCGTCGATGTCGATTGTCGGCCGTGTTTTTCACGTGAGTGCCCCAAAGCACCAGAGTCAGGTTATATGCAGTGTTTAGAGACGCTGTCGGCGCAAAAGGTATTGGCTGCCATCGATACTCTGTGTGCTGGGGTGGTAAAACTGTGAGGGTTTTAATTGTTAAAACCTCATCCATGGGCGACATCATCCATACTTTGCCCGCTATTACTGATGCGCTGCAAGCCAAAAAAGGTATTACCTTTGATTGGGTGGTGGAAGAGGGGTTTGCTGAGATTCCCAATTGGCATTCTGGGGTCGACCGAGTGATTCCGGTGGCGCTTCGACGCTGGCGCAAAAATATTTTCAAAACATGGGGCTCTCCCGAGTGGAAGCAATTTAAGCGCAGCTTGGGTAAACACCATTACGATTTAGTTATCGACGCTCAGGGTCTGTTAAAAAGCGCATGGTTAACGCGCTTCGTTAAAGCGCCAGTGGCCGGTTATGATCAAGACTCCGTTCGCGAGTCGGTGGCCAGTTTTTTTTATCAGCACAAATACTCAGTCAATAAAAATCAGCACGCTGTTGAGCGTATTCGTGAGTTGTTTGCTAAGGCTTTGGGTTATAACAAGCCAGACAAAAAAGGTTTTTATGGTTTGCAGGCCAATCATTTTTTTGGCTCTAAATGCATGCCAAAAAATGTTGTGTTTTTGCATGGTACCACCCGCGAAAATAAACACTATCCAGAAACTTACTGGCAAACGTTGGCAGAAAAAATAACTGCCGATGGTTATAAAATTCGGCTCCCTTGGGCGAGTGATTTAGAGCGGGCTAGGGCGCGCCGTATAGCCGAGGGTAATGCAGGTGTTGAGGTTTTACCGCGTTTGAATTTACACGGTGTAGCCGGTGTGCTGGCGCAGGCCGATGCCGTAATAGCGGTAGATACGGGTCTTGGTCATTTAACTGCGGCGTTGGATATTCCCGCCATTTCTCTCTATGGTCCCACTGAACCCGGCTTGATTGGCGCTTATGGCGACCATCAAGTTCATCTAAAAGCCAGTGAATGTGATGCTGTCAGTGAACGCGTGGAACCTGCTGTGTTCTCGCCGCTTAGCCCTGAAATTGTTCATGAGACGCTTACCGTATTGCTATTAAAGTGTCCGCAAAAGGTTTGTTCGTGAATCTGGCTTTTACTCTGTATAAATACTTTCCATTCGGTGGCCTGCAGCGTGATTTTTTACGTATAGCGCTGGAATGTCAGAGGCAAGGTCACAGCATTCGTGTTTATACCTACAGTTGGCAGGGCGATGTACCCGTCGGATTCGATATCCGTTTACTGCCTAAAAAAGGCTTCACTAGCCAGAGCCGCAATATTCGTTTTAGCCGCGCTATGCAAACCGATCTGTTGTTGCAGCCGGTTGACAAGCTCATCGGCTTTAATAAAATGCCGGGGCTTGATGTCTACTATGCGGCCGATGGCTGCTACGAGCAGCGAGTGCGCGATCTGTATACTGGTGTGCGCGGCTGGCTCTATCGTCTGGCGGGGCGGTATCAGCATTTTAGCGACTATGAAACCGCTGTTTTTGCCGCGGGTGAAAAAACAAAAATTCTAATGATATCGGCTCAACAGCAGCTTATATTCCAGAAGATTTATACGACAGAATCCTCTCGCTTACATATGTTGCCACCAGGAATTGCCCGCGATCGCTGCGCACCAGTAAATGCTGTTGATGTGCGCGCTGAATTTCGACATCAATTCGCCATAGCCGCTGACGAATTACTCTTATTAATGGTTGGTTCAGGCTTTAAAACCAAGGGCGTCGACCGCTCGATTGTCGCTTTGGCCAATTTACCCAAGGCCGTGCGAGATAAAACGCGATTGTTTATTGTCGGCCAAGATAACTCGCAGCAGTTTATTCAGCAGGCGCAGAACTTATCGCTTGCAGGTAGGGTTAGCTTTTTTTCTGGGCGCGACGATATACCGCGGTTCTTGCTTGGCGCCGATTTACTACTTCACCCAGCCCGCCATGAAAATACCGGCACGGTATTGCTAGAAGCGCTAGTCGCGGGTCTGCCTGTCCTGTGTTCGGGAGTCTGCGGTTATGCCCGCTATATAGTTGCGTCTGAGTCGGGTAAGGTGACGGCCGAACGCTATTCTCAGCTCGAGTTTGATCAGCGTTTATTTGAGCTTTTACAGAATAATGACTTGCGGCAACAGTGTTCAGAACATGCGCTGAAGTTTGCCAAAAGTGCCGACTTATATTCTATGCCCGAGTGCGCGGCCAATATTATCGAGAACAATTCATGACTATTCATCTGCACGGGCCATTCGCAGACTTGTGGCGCGACAAGGATGTGTTTGCCGAAGTAACGAAACTCGATGGCAAAGTTTATCGCGCGCTGGAAGGGCGTCGCACACTGCGATTTGAAATAGATGGTAAAGGCTATTTCTTAAAATATCATGCGGGCGTGGGCTGGAAAGAAATTTTTAAAAATTTGCTGCAGGGTCGTATGGCAATACTCGGTGCAGAGAATGAATATAATGCCGTGCATAAGTTGCAGCAGCTCGGTGTTGGCACGATGAAGGCAGTAGCCTATGGTTCGCGCGGTTTGAACCCCGCTGCGCGCGAATCCTTTATTATTACCGAGGCAATAGAGCCCTCTTTGTCACTGGAAGAATTAGCCGAACAGTGGCGCCAGCATTCACCATCACCCAGCGAGAAGCGCCGTCTTATTCGGCGAGTTGCCAAGATGGCGGGGCGTATGCACGGCGGTGGTGTAAATCATCGCGATTTTTATATCTGTCACTTTTTGCTAACAGATAATGATCAATTATCACTTATTGATTTACATCGCTCCCTTATTCACAAGTCAGTGCCCAAACGTTGGCGGTTAAAAGATCTTGCCGGTTTGTGTTTTTCGGCGTATCCGGTGGCCCTGACTCAGCGTGATAAATTACGCTTTATACGTGACTACAGTTTGCTATTCTCGGCTTCTACTTTGCGTCAAACCTTAAAAGATCCGCTGTGGAACAAAGTGGACGCTAAAGCGCAGGCTTTATATGAGCGCGGCTTGCGCAAAGGTTATGTACAGGAATCTGATTTAAACGGACAGAGCTCTTAATGGCCTATGAGTGGCACTACGATTTATCCACCGATCGTCCCGAAGCTATTGAGGCCTTTGGCGATCTCTACACGGCCTACGCCTTAACGGGTGAGCATATTACTCAGAACTCACTCTGCCAAGTGATTAGAGTTGAGTTGGATGGCGTCGGATATTTTGTTAAACGCTATCGCCGCGGTAGCGAAAATACACTCGCGCTCTTCGCTACTAGTAAAGCGCGTAGAGAATGGAATAACTTACTGCGCTTTGGTCAGTGGGATATACCGGTCGCGCGTTTGGTTGCTTGGGGCGAGGAGTCTCTGCTCGGTATCACTGGCACTGGCTTGGTGATTACCGAAGAGGTTGCCGGCGCGACTGATTTGTCGGTGTTAGCTAACAATAACGCTGTACTATTCGGTGATAGGGGCTGGGTTGAATGTGTCTCTCAGCAGATCGCGGCAGCGGCTGCGATCATGCATCAGTATCAATTTGCCCACAATGATTTCCATTGGCGTAATATTTTAGTTAGCGGCTCTATTCATAGCCCGAAAATAACACTAATTGACTGTCCTTCCGGTCGTTTTTGGTGCTGGCCATTTTTTCAACATCGTCGTATTAAAGATTTAGCCTGCCTAGATAAAATGGCTAAGCATAAATTGTCTAGAGCCAGTCGACTGCGTTTTTATCGTCACTATCTTGGCTCGAGTAATATGGCCACTAAAGATAAAACCATGCTAGATAAAATCATTCATTTTTTTGCTCGACGCGAATAGGGTTTTTCTGTGAAAGATTATATTGATGATGATTTTCAGCGGGTGTTAATGACTAATAAGTTGAACGACTTTGACAGTTTGTGGACTCTGGCACTGGAGCCTGTTGATACTCCTAATACCGATCGCGGTGGTAATAGCGAAGTAGCACAGCTAAGTTTGTTCGATGCTGTGGATGGCCCGCAAGAATTTTTCATCAAGCGCCAAGTGAACCACCTATCGCGCTCTTTGGCAGCGCCTTTTGGAGAGCCTACTTTTCGGCGTGAGCTGCGTAATATATTACTGTATCAACGCCGTGAGATCCCGGCTTTGGAGGCGGTATTTTATGCCGAGCGAAAAACATCGCAGGGCTTGCAGGCGATTATCATTACTCGCGCGCTCAATGATTATCGTCCGCTATCCGATCTATTATCCGACTGGTCCAGCTATGATGCTGCGCAAAAACTCAAACTACTGCGCACCTGCGGGCATTTAATCGGCCGTCTGCATAGCAAGCGTATTGCTCATCGCTGCTGTTATCCAAAACATGTGTTTATCAATTTAGACCTACAGCCGGCGGCACGTTTCATAGATCTCGAGAATGCGCGTTTCAGCTTAATGCCGATCAGTGATGCGATTAATGATCTAGACGCCTTTATTCGCCGCGCCCAAGTGTTCAGCGATAGTGATATAGAACAATTGATCGCGGCTTATCTCGATAGCTATCGTTTGGGGCTCACGCCCTATGGTCTGAAGCGACGACTGGCCGCTCGCAAGCGCCGCAAGGCTCAGCGCAAAAAACTTTCACTATGAAATTATCACAGCTAGCCAATAGTGGGCGCCGCCCTGAATTGCCCTTAACTTTGCAGTTACCTATGGGTCAACTGCGCATAGTCTCTTGGTTGCGAACGCTGCCAAGTAAGCGCTATGTTGCCGAAGCCGTATGGATAACGCCCTCATGTGAAGAGACGGTGTTGGTAAAGCTATATTGTGGCACGCGCGCGCAGGCCAAAATGCAGGTGGAGCTAAAGGGCTGTAAAAAATTACAGCAGGCCGTGTTGCCTACGCCGAAAGTGATCGGCTCGGGTGTAAAAGGGTCAGTCGCTTGGCTATTGCTGCAGTGGCTGCCTAATGCGGTTACGCTTAGTGAGAAATTCGATTTGAGCGTCGACGACTGCTCGCGCGCATCCGTTACTATGCCGCCAACGTTTGCTGCTGTTCTTCAACTGCTGGCCGCCATGCATAACAAACAGCTGCTGCAAGCCGATTTACATCTCGATAATTTTATCTGCTCCAAAGGCGATTGGTATTTAATCGATGCTGCTGAGATTGAACCTGTTACGAATATAAGCCGCGAGAAAAACTTGGCCATGCTGTTAGCGCAGCTTCCACACGCCTGGTGGCCTGGGGCTATCGCCAGCTATGGCGAGCTGAATCAAGCACAAGTTATGGTCGAGGCGCGTAAACACCGTCTTTGGCGTGCTCGCGATCTGGTTGCCAAGTCGGGGCGCGATTGCAGTCTTTTTCAGTTTAAACACAATTTTCGCCAGCTGAGGTTGCTGTGGCGCAGCGACGCTGACAGTCTGACGCCGTTGCTCGATAACATTGAAGCGGTTATGGCGAGTGGCAAGATGCTTAAAGACGGCGGCAGCTCTACGGTGGTACTCGTCGATGGAGTCGGTGAGTGGCAAGGTCGATCATTAGTGGTAAAGCGCTACAACGTTAAGAACTTTGGTCATTTTCTGCGCCGCTGCCTGCGTTCATCAAGGGCTATGCATAGCTGGCAGCAGGGGCATTTATGGCGAGCATTGGAGCTGCCAACGGCCAAGCCGCTAGCGGTTATCGAGAAGCGCTTTGGGTTACTGCGCTTAGGTGGTTATTTAGTTACCGAATACACCCCCGGAGAAGATATAATTGACGCCTTTGACAGAGTCTATTCTGACGGATTGATTGAGCAGTTCGGCGTTTTACTCCAACGCATGGCCGATTATCGGCTCAGTCATGGTGATTTTAAGGGTACCAATCTACTCGCTAGCAAGCAGGGCTTGAGTTTTATTGATCTGGATGCAGCTCGTCTGCACTCGAAGTTAAACGCTTGGAGAAAATCGTTTTTGAGCGATTTGAATCGACTTCAGCGCAATTGGTCGAAACATTCCTGCTGTTATGAGCGGGTCTCAAAATTAGTGGCATCAGTTAAGTCACAGTTGTTAAATTAAAGGGATTTATGGCTAAGCGTATAAAAGTGCTACAGCTGCAGTCAAAATATGCAGCAGGAGTAAATCATGTCGCAGACATGATATTTTCCTGCCTGCCTGAAGATCAGTATGATGTCACTATGGCGTACCTTGAAGGTGAGCCAGAAGTTATTCTCGCCAATACTAAATTGTTTTATTTTAGTAAAAATCAGTGCCGAGGGCTTCGTCGAGAGGTCAAGGCTAAATTGTTGATGTATTGCCGAGAACAGCAGTTTGATATTGTTATCGGCCATCGTTTCAAGGCCATCAGTGCATTGATGCCGG